>JAVBSU010000072.1:0-13999 GCA_031556555.1 Christensenellaceae bacterium | reverse complement strand
CGAAACAGCACAAGCGAGTGCAGCTTTGTGCGCATATACCTCAAATCGGTCATAACAGTTCCTCCATATATTTTATTATACCATTATACCTTATACTAAACACGCCCTAGTATTATTATAAACGAAATGTTAAAAAACATTGACACGAATATTAAGCTGAATTATACTGGTTTCAATTTAAAACGCTACAAAATATTTTATGATTTAGTTGCGGAATAGTATTATTATATTCATGAACAGGCAGGATATGCCGAAATCTATAATATTGTAGGAATCTTTTTCAAGGAGGCAATGGCATCTATGGAGACAGGCATTGAATCGTTGCCAGGAATAGTTGATGTGTGCGCCCTTAAGGCGGACGTTAAAGTAAAGGATGTGGAACGCGTATGCTCTGTTGTCAGGGCCTATGGCTGCGCGGGTACGTTGGTCAACCCCTGTTACCTTAGCTGTTCCATAAGGAATACCATTGGGCTTGAAATAGACAGATCCGTCGCGGTATCTTCGCCGCTTGGCTGTGACCTAACGAGCGTTAAGGTATACTCGGCCAAGCAATCGGAACTCATGGGGGCGTCCACAGTGGATATGGTAATGAACGTGAGCGCGTTTTTATCGGGGAACAAGAAATATACGTTCCAGGACATAAACGCTGTCTGCGAGTGCGTCAAGATACCCGTAAGGGTCATTATGGAGACTTCTGTCCTAAATGAGGACGAAACCGCCGCCGCCGCCGGGCTTATAGCAAAAACCAAAGCGGCGTGCGTGGTTACCGCCACGGGTTTTGGGGATGAGACTGTAACGGTGCAAACGGTTGGGATAATAAAAAGCGCTGTGGGAGACAGCCTTGAGATAAAAGTTTCGGGCGGTATAAGCGGCATAGAAGAGATGCTGGAGCTGGCCGGGGCCGGAGCTAATCGCTTTGGGCTATGCGAAACGCGCGCTGTCGAATTGTTCAGGGAAATCGACGCCAGGCTGGGCCGGGAACCCGTTGAAATACTATAGGACTTTAGAAAAAATTATTAACGGTCGACGACAGTGAGCGAAAGTTCGCTGCCGTTTTCATTTTCACTGTTTAGAAGCAACACCTCATCACCCGCCCTGCCCGCCTCAAAGGCCTGGATCTGCCCGTCTTCACTGGCACCATCCAGGCTGCGCGCTATGCCGTTCAGAGGGTTCGCGTTAAGCGGGGAGCTGTCCTCTCCAATAAATAGTATAGTGTCGCCCACGTAAACGGAAAGCGTTTCAACCGGCAGGTTTACGCACCCGCTCTCGACTATGTACGGAATAATGTACGAAACAGCGAGTCCGTTCGAATCCTGTGAGCGCTGTTCTATTACTACCCCGTCCAGTACGCCGAGTTTGCCGTGAGGCACGTAATCCTGGGCCCAGAGAGTCTTTAGCGACCCCGTGCGGTACTCTATGAGCCGGTAGTGTATGTAGCTATCGGAGCTTGATCCGGAAGACAGGAGGATAAGCTTGCTCATGGTGTTACCGGGGTACGCGATTATGGACGCGGGATAGGGCGTGTCGCTCTTTTCGAACACGTCGCTGCCCATCATCTCAAAAGCGCCGTCCCTGTCTTCCCACAGCACGGACAGGAGGGAAGGCTCATCTGTGCGCGGGGAGGTGAGCTCGTGAAAGCTTACGCTGTGCTCGCCCGAACCAAGCGGGAGCGACTGCTCCAGCACGGCGTCCCCGCTTTTAACGGGCTCAAGTTCACGGGCGGCGGCTGAAGCCGGAGGATTGTCCCGGAAGTCGAGGTTTTGCCCGGCGAACGGCCAGTTGAACATCGCGATGCATACGAAGACAGTAGCGCACGCGGCAATCGACGCGAGTAACAATCCCGGCGGTTTGCGCTTGCGGGATTTATTCTTGGAAGGCCGCGTCAGTCCGTGGATAAGCGATTTCCTCAGGCCGTCCATGCGCGAGAGGGCAAAGAAGCCGCCCGCCTGTTTTTTTCCCTGTTTGAGCTTATCGTCAAGCTCATTGTCATTCATAGCTTAAGCCCTCTATAATTTTTTTGAGCATTTCACGCCCGCGGAAAAGACGTGTTCTGACGGCGTTCTCACTCAGTTTCAAAACGCGCGCAACGTCTTTTACGGGCATGTCGTCAAAGTAATGCAGCGCCATGACCGTCCTGTACTTTAAGGGAAGCTCCATAACGCCGCTGAAAACCTCTCCGCCTTCCGCTTCCTCGAAGAGTCTCGCGTCGGGCACGCCCGGCGTTTCCATGCCGCGCCCCAGCAAGACACGCCTTTTATAGGCGGATTTGTTGTGATCCGCGCAAAGGTTAACCGCTATGCGGTATATCCAGGTGTAGTATGAGCTGTCGCGCCGGAAGGAGTCCAGGTGCTTGTAAACGCGGTAGAAGGTCTCCTGAACTATGTCTTCCGCCGCGTGCCTGTCGCGCGTGTGGTAGTAGGCGAGCTTAAGCACGGAAGCGCCGAACCGCCTCATGAGGTAGTCCAGCAATTCCGCGCTGTTTTGTTGATTTTGTTGCTCGAGTACGTTTGGCATAAGCTACACCTATAGCGGTTCTTACGATCTTATCTCCTGGCGCATAAAGCAGATATACGAGAGGGCAAATCCTATCATAGTCATGGCCAGAAGCCCTGTCAAGTCCGGCCATACCAGAAGCAGGCTCTGCCCGAGAGGCAGGGTGCCGGCCACCGCGCCCGAGAGCTGCTCCATTGTGAGCACCGCGCTCAGCGTCCTCGCGGACGGGTCGAGTATGGTCGACACGGCCTCGCTGTATAGGTTGGAGGGCGAGATCCTGTTTATGCCCTGGTTGAGCGCCGCGTTGCTGAGCACAACCTGCCCCGGCGAGTTGTCCGTCACGGGATACACCGCGTTGGCTATAATGCCCGCCAGGAGCCCGATGAATATGGCGAAGAGCAGCCACAGGGCTATTACGGACAGCGCCGACGTGGCCGCGTGCCTGCAAAGTATGGAAAAGAGTATTGAGATGGCCAGCCAAAACGATATGTAAACTATCGTAAACAGCAGGAAGACCAGTATCCTCACGACCTCCTCGCCTGTGGGCGGCACGCCTATTTTTAAAAGGCCCACGCCGCTTACGAACAGCCCCAGTATAAAGACCATGAAGCTTATAAGTATTATGCCGGCCATAAACTTGCCGTTTATTATGGAGTCCCTGTATATGGGCTGCGCCACGAGGCGGTTTAACGTACCCCTCGAGCGCTCGCCGTTTATGGCGTCAAAACCCAGCGTGAGGCCCACGAGCGGGCCCAGCAGCGCCATGAGGGACACAAAGGAGGGTATGCCGTTGCCGCTTGTAGTGAATAGCTTCAGGAAAACGTCGCCGCCTTCCTTCGTGGCTTCGCGTATGCCGGACAGCGAACCGTACAGGCTGGCTACGCCGGTAACGGCCACAAGCGCTATTATTATGAAAAAGCGTTTGCTGTTTATGTGGTCGGCAAGCTCCTTGCGGAAGAGAGCGGCCAGCCCCGCGCGTTTATTCCCGCTATGCGTTTCTTTCGGGGCCGCAGGCGCTCCTGTCATTGTATTTGTTTGCATATTACGCTCCCTCCCTGGCAAAGTACATTCTGTAAATCTCATCAAGGTCGCCGCCGCGCTGGCGCATGTGCATTATCTCGTAGCCGCTCTTAAGAATGGTTTCGGATATTTGCGCGCGCACGTCGCTGACAGAATGGATAAGCAGCATCTCGTTGGTTTCACGCGACACTTCGTCCACATCGGCTATGGCGCCTATCAGCTCTTCAAGCTTGGCGTCGTCGGGCAGCGCCGCGAATTCGAGCTCCATGTTTTTATCCACGCGGACTTTTTGGCCGAGCTCCGATATTGTCCCGCAGGCTATAAGGTCGCCTTTAACGAATATGCCAACCCTGTCGCAAACCTGCTGCACCTGGTAAAGCTGGTGCGAGGATATCAGTATGGTGTGGCCGTCCTTTTCGGAAAGCTCGCGTATCAGTTCCATGAGCTCATGCACGCCCTTGGGGTCTATCCCAAGGGTGGGTTCGTCCAGTATAACGACTTCGGGGTCTTTGATGAGCACGTCCGCGATGCCCAGGCGCTGGCGCATGCCTTTGGAATAAGTGCCGACCTTTTGTTCGGCGGCGTAGCTCATGCCCACGCGTTCCAGGAGGGCGTCTATACGCTCTTCTATCTCAGAAGGCGGAAGGTCGTTGAGTTCCCCGGTAAAACGCAAGTTCTCACGGCCCGTCATGTCGCCGTAAAAGCCCACGTTGTCCGGCAGGTAACCCACCAGGCGCTTAACCTCTATGGGGTGCTTTATGCAGTCGTAACCGCTCACGGCCGCGCTGCCGCCTGTAGGTTCCGTTAGGCCCAACAACATAAGTATGGTTGTTGTCTTGCCCGCGCCGTTTGGGCCCAGAAGCCCGAAGACTTCGCCTTTTTCTATTTCAAGGTCAAGGCTGTTAACGGCTGTGGCGTCTCCATATTTTTTGGTCAGGCCAGAGGTTTTTATAATAAAATCCTTTGCCATAGTTACCTTCTCCCGAATTTGCCGAATATCACAACCAGCACAACCACAAGAACCACGATTATTACTATGCCCACAACGCCCCACAGAGTGGAGGTCTGAACGGCGACCCTAAGGTCTATCTGTGACTTGGTAATGTCGTTGGAAGCGGTTATAGACGCGGCGTAGTCGCCTGCTATGGCCTGCTCGCTGGGCTGTATGTACGCTACGACTTCGGCTGTGGCTCCCGATTCAAGAGAGGGTATGGAGCTCGAATTTTCGCCAAACTCTATCGACCAGCCTTCGGGCGCTTTGCTCGTAAGGTTTATGTTGGTAAGCTCGGCGCTGCCGGTGTTGGTGATGTTCAGCGTCACGGGCGTCTTTTGATTGGCCTGCGCGTCCACGGCCATGTTGCCCGTGGTGGTGGCGATGCTCATGGAGTAAGTGCCCGTTATGCTTACCTTTAAATCCGTGGTAAGAGACTCGTTCGCCGAAGCGGCGACGCAGGGTATCACGTATTCGCCCTCGGTGACGGTGGGCGGCGGCGTGACTTTAACGTCCAGCCCCTGGTTCCGACCCGACTCAACGCTGACGCTGGCTATCTGGTCAGTCCCGCCCGAGGGGGAGAAGGTGACCTGCCAGCCTTCGGGCGCCTGTGCGCTAAGGCTGTAGCTTTGTTCTTCGCCGCTGTTGTTGGCAAGCATTACCTTGAAGGGGAAGGTGGCGGTGGCGGGGCCCTGGAGCTCCGGGAACTGCGAGGTGAACTCGCCCGAGGTCATTTCCACTTCGCTGACGTTAAGGTCGAGTTCCAGCGTGCTGGTAATTCCCACGCCGGCGTTGCCGCTAAGCTTGATTTTGTAGTTGCCGTCCGGCGTATTTTCCGGAACGGTTGTCCTGAAAGTCACCTTGGCGGGTGTTTCGGCGCCGGGTGTGGCGTACACGCGGCTGACCTGGCTGCCGTTGCCCTCGAAATAGCCTTCCCAGCCGTCGGGGATCTCGGCCACGCTGAGCGCTACGTTCATGGGTTCCGTGCCGGAATCGGTGACGGTAAGTTCAAAGCTGACGTTTTCGCCGGCTTTAACGGTAACGCCGGGGAAGGGAGTGCCGATGTCCAGCCCGCCCGCCGCCTGCGCGGTGCTGGCGCCGAAAAACGGCAGTATTAGCAGCGACAGGGCAAGAAAGCAGGTAAGTGCGGTTACGAATGGTCTAACGGGTCTTTTTGATTCAAACGACATGTGACTCGAGCTCCTTTTAATTAAATTGTTTTTATAATATTAGACGATTTTGGATGCGGCGGCGTTACAAAATAATTAATTTAGTGTAAAATGAAATAATACTCATTCACGATTAAAATCTTATTAAATTGAAACTAGTATAAAACACTGCTGGGAGGTGCTGTAACAAATGAAAATAATCGCTTACGATCTTGGGACGGGCGGCGTAAAGGCCTCGCTATACGATGAGCGCATGCACACGATGGCGAAATCCTTCGTGGAGTATAAAACATACTATCCGAAATCATTCATGCACGAACAACGGCCGGACGACTGGTGGCAGGGCGTTATAGAAAGCACAAAAAACCTCCTCGCCGCGGGCGGCGTGCAAAGCTCCGAAGTGGGCTGCGTAAGCCTTTCGGGGCACAGCCTCGTCACCGTGCCCATGGACAAAGATACGAAGCCCCTCATGGAGTACGTGCCGATATGGTCGGACGCGCGCGCCACGGAAGAAGTTAAAGAATTTTTCGCGAACGTGGACGAGAACGAATGGTACCTTACGACGGGCAACGGGTTTCCGCCGCCCTGCTACTCAATATTCAAGCTCATGTGGCTGAGGAAGAACCAGCCGGACGTTTTCTCGCGCATACATAAAGTACTGGGCTCCAAAGACTACATAAACTTCATGCTCACGGGAAAGATGATGACGGACAACTCCTACGCCTCGGGCATGGGCGCGTACGGCCTAATGAAGGGCGGCATGAACGCCGGTTTCCTCAAAGCGGCGGGCATACCGGAAGATATCTTCCCAGAAATAGTTCCGTCGCACACAGTTGTGGGCAAAATCACACCGGATGCGGCGGCGGAGACCGGGCTTCTCGCGGGAACGCTTGTCGCGTGCGGGGGAGTGGACAACGCCTGCATGGCGCTGGGAGCGGTCGGCCCCGCTCCGGGCGGCATATACGTGTCCCTCGGTTCCTCAAGCTGGATACCCGTAAATTCCAGCGAGCCTGTGCTGGATATTGCTAAGCGCCCCTACGTGTTCGCGCACATCGCGGAGGGAATGTTCACGTCCGCGTTCTCGATATTTTCAGGCGGCAGTTCGCTTAAGTGGGTGAAGGACACGCTGTGCAAAGACATTTCCGGCGAAGACGCGTACGCTGAGATAAACAGTATAGCGGCAAGCGCGCCGATAGGTTCAAACGGCATACTTTTCAACCCCAGCCTGGCGGGCGGCACCTCGCAGGACAAGAGCATAAACATAAGGGGGGCCTACGTGGGTTTGAGCCTTATGACCAGCCGCGCGGACATCGTTCGCGCCGCGATGGAGGGAATCGCGCTAAACCTCCGGCTGTCCCTCGATTTTTTAAAGCAGAAGGTGCGGTTGAGCGACGAGATACTGTTCTGCGGCGGAGGCTCCAAGAGCCCGTTCTGGATGCAGATGTTCGCCGACGTGTTCGGCATGGATATAATAAAGACGAACATAGACCAGGACGCGGCCTCGCTGGGAGCGGCCGCAATTGCCGCGCGCGCCGCCGGGCTGTGGGACGATTACGACCGGATACCCGGGCTGCACGTGCTGGAGCGGAGGAGCGCGCCGGACAGCGCTAACGTCAAGGAGTACGCAAAGCTATTGAAGAAGTTCGCCCACGCAAACGAGGTGCTTGCGGATTTGGGCGATTATATGATGGAGAATTAGAGCTATATGGTAATATTTTAAAGCAATCTGGCTCTGTTGACAGCCGTGGGCTATGGTGATTTAATGTAAGTAATACATTCGCACACGCCCGCAAAATCATCAGGAATACGCAGTTTCGGGAGGAAGTACCATGGAAAACCATTCCAAACCAATCGCGCTCGTCCTGGTTCTCGTTTTGATATTTACCCTTGTACCGTTTACTGCCGCCGCGGCGGAGGAAATGGAGGCAGTGCCGCCCGAAGCCGATAGCGTGGAGGCGGAGGAACTTTGGAAAGCAGAGGCCGCGCCCGTCGCTACCGGGAAGCCCGGCTACGGTTTTTTACAAGCGCCGGCAAACTTTAAGGCTGTAAGCGCGGGTTACAACAGCGTTAAGCTCACTTGGGACGCCGTGCCCGGCGCGGAAAGCTACATACTCGTGGCCTTCGTAAAAATCGACGGGCAGTTTGTCCCCGTCCTTCCGGAAGATACTATAGACGTGGGCAATGTCGCAACCTACACGTGGGGCGGCCTTAGAACGGCCAAAGAACACATTTTCGCACTGACGGCGTATGGGGAAAGCGCGACGGGCAGGGAATTAAGGAGCAAGACGCTGGAGCGCTTCGCCACGCCCGTTTGCGCCGCGCCCCAGTATTTTCACGTATCGATTATTAGCGGTGTCAGCACAGAAGAAGGGGTGGTGATATCCTGTACGGCGGGGTTAAAGTGGAGAAAATCCCCCGGCGCGAACGGCTACCACCTGTACCGCGCGACGTCAAGCGACAGGACATACCGCAGATTCAAGACCATAACGAACGGCGGCACCCAAAGCTGCAACGTCAACCTTGATCCCGAAGTGGACACGTATTTTAAAATAGTTCCGTACCGCGGCGTGAGAGGCGACGCCGCCGAGATGACCGTAAAAAGAATGTTGTGGGCGTGCCCGGCCCCGCCTGAAATATTATAACGCAAAGTGAATCACTCTCCCGCGTCTCCCAAAGGCGCGGGATTTTTATGCCGTTTGGCCGACCGTATGGACCGCAAGTTCACCACGAGCAGCAGCGTTATAACAACCACGAACATTATGGCCGAAAGCGCGTTTATCATGGGGTTTATGCCCACGCGCGCCATGCTGTAAATGTATATCGAAAGGTTTTGCGTCGCGCCCTGCGTGGTGAAAAAGCTTATCATGAAGTCGTCGAACGACATGGTGAAGGCTAGTATGAAGCCGGTGACGATGCCGGGCATGATCTGCGGCAGTATGACCTTCCTGACGGCGTACGAAGGCTTCGCGCCCATGTCCAGCGCCGCCTCGTATGTGCTGCGGTCGAGCTGGCGCATTTTGGGCAGCACGGCGAATATAACATAGGGTATGTTGAAGGTGATGTGCGCTAAGAGCATCGTCCAGTAGCCGCGCGGGATGTTCATGAATATGAACAGCAGCAACAGCGATATGCCGGTGACGATGTCCGCGTTTACCATGGGTATGTACGTGAGGTTTATTATCGTGTTCCTCGTGCGCGCCCTGTAGCTGTCCAAACCGATTACGGCCAGCGAGCCTATGAGGGTCGCTATGGTGGCGGACAGCAGCGCGACCGAAATGGTGACCCACAGCGCCTGCGCTATTACGGGGTCGTGGAAAAGCTGCTCGTACCAGTGCAGCGAAAAGCCCGTCCACGACGCCATGTTCTTGGATTCGTTAAAGGAGAAGATTATGAGCGCGCCTATGGGCAGGTACATGAATATAAGCATTATGGCGAGGTAGAAACGTTTTAAGAATCTTGTCATATCACATCAGGCCTACGCCCTCTCCCTCCTTGTCGTACTTGCGCATTATCCACATGAACAGTATGGTCAGCAGCATCATTATAACGGCCAGCGCCGAGCCGAAGTTCCATTCGCTCATAAGCAGGAACTGCATTTCAATGAGGTCGCCGTACATCATGAAGTGGCTGCCGCCTAAAAGCCTCGTTATTACGAACGTCGTCATCGCCGGCATGAACACCATGGTTATGCCCGATATTATGCCGCCCCGCGTCAACGGCAGCGTCACGCGCCAGAAAGCCTGCCACCTGTTCGCGCCTAAATCCTGCGCCGCCGAGACGTAGCTTAAATCCATCTTCTGGAAAACGGAGTATATGGGCAGTATCATGAAGGGCAGGAAGTTATAAACGAGGCCGAACATTATAGCGCCGCCCGTGTAAAGGAATTTTACCGGCTCAATTTCAACGTTCATGAGCTGCCCCAGGCTCATGAGCACCTGGTTTATTATGCCGTTGTTATCGAGAAGCGCGCGCCAGGCGTAAGTGCGGAGAAGGAAGTTCATCCACATGGGAAGTATGAAGAGCACGGAGATAATAGCGCCCGCGCCCGCCTTGAGCTGTGACAGGATGTAAGCCACGGGGTAACCTAAGAGCAGGCATATCATCGTGGCGGAAAACGCGTACAGCACGCTCCTGCCGAACACCGCCATGTATGTGGGCGAGAAAGCTTCTTTTATATTATCCCACGTAAGGACGAAAACACCGCCCGAACCGGTATCAGTGAAGGCGTACGCGAATATCAGTATGATGGGCGCGATTATGAACACGGCCAGCCAGATAACGTAGGGGAGCGAGAAGGCGAGCCCCGAACGCGAACCGCCCTGCACGCGCTCCTTTGCCCGCGCGCTCAAACCGCCGCCTCCACGTCGTCCGCGCGTATTTTATCATACGGGCTTATTTCCATGACGTGTATGTCGTTGGGCTCCAGTATAAAGCCGACGACCTCGCCCGGGTCAAAGTAGTCCGTTGAGTGTATGAGCCACTCGAAGCCGTGCCCGCCGCTCATGCGTATTTCGTAGTGCACGCCCATGAATAGCGTGGACGTCACGGTTCCCGTTATCATGCCTTCGCTGATCTTTCTCGTTATCTCGATATCCTCCGGCCGCACCACGACCATAACGGGCTCGTTCTCGTTGAAGCCGCGGTCGAGGCATTCGAAGTCCTCGCTTGCGAAGTTTACGAGGTAGTCCGCCTTCATAATGCCGTTTATTATGTTGGATTCGCCTATGAAGTCGGCAACGAAGGAATTCTTGGGCTCGTTGTAAATCTGCTCGGGCGTGCCTACCTGCTGCACCACGCCAACGTTCATAACGGCTATGGCGTCGCTCATGGTGAGCGCTTCCTCCTGGTCGTGCGTCACATACACAAAGGTTATGCCGAGGGATTTTTGCATGCGCTTCAGTTCGAGCTGCATCTCCTGTCGGAACTTTAAGTCGAGCGCGCCCAAAGGCTCGTCCAAAAGAAGCACCTCGGGCTCGTTTACGAGGGCGCGCGCTATCGCCACGCGCTGCTGCTGACCGCCCGAGAGTTTTGCGATGTCCCTGTCGCCGTAGCCCTTAAGGCCCACAAGCTTTAACATGTCCTCGACTTTCCTCGAGATGAGGCCTTTGGGCGTCTTCTTGATTTTGAGTCCGAAGGCGATGTTTTCAAAAACGTTCAAATGCGGGAAGAGCGCGTAGCGCTGGAAGACGGTATTCACCCTGCGTTTGTAGGGCGGAACTCCTTTTATCTTCTCGCCGAAAAGGCTCACTTCGCCGCTGGTGGGCTCCTCGAAGCCGCCGATTATCCGGAGCATGGTCGTCTTCCCGCAGCCCGAAGGCCCGAGAAGCGTCATAAATTCGTTTTGCTTTATGTATAAGTTTATATCGGTGAGGACTTCCACACCGTCGTATTCTTTGTATACGTGCCTGAAATCTATCGCGTGTTCGGCCATTCAGCTACCGTCCTGTGGATTAATAATATATGAGCTAATCGCCAATGTCCGTGAAGACCTCTCTAAGGTCTATCTCAAGGCCGGGGAGAACGCTCACGGGGGCGGTGTCCTCGTCCGAATACATGGCGGAAACGTAGACGCCGTCTTTAAGCGTGTACGCCTGCACCAGCTTTGTGTCCGGGTGGACTATCCAGTACTCCTTGACGCTCGCCTCAAGGAACTTTTTATACTTTAGGAAGAGATCCTTCTGGGCCGTGCTGGGGGAGAGTATCTCCACTACAAAATCGGGCGCGCCCGCGCAGTTTTTTCCGTTCAGCTTGGATGCGTCGCACACAACTGAAATGTCCGGCTGGACAACGGTATCGTCACCATGATCCGCGTTCAGCCTCACGTCGAACGGCGCGGGGAACGCCTTGCACGGCTTGCCAATCAAAAAACCTGTCAAATACCACATAAGCTTGGCGCTTATAAGCTGGTGCGCCTGGTTGGGCGCGGGGGGCATATCGTATATGACGCCGTCTATGAGCTCGACACGCTCGTCGTCCGGCCATGCCGCGTAGTCCTGGTAAGTATAGTGTTCTTCCTTCCTGACAACGTTCATAAGTAACCTCTCCTTCCTAACCTGAATACAACTGCATTATATCATATGACATTGCACTTGAAAATATATTAAATAAATGTTATAATTTCGTAATTGAATCGTACACAAATGAGGTGCATTATGTCTGACACATTTAAAATAAAAAGAATGATAGGGGCGGCAATGGTCTGCGCGGTCTTTTTGCTGTCATTTTTCCTGGCTCCGCTGGGGAATAACATAGCAAAAGCCGCGGGGTTCGGCATTGTCGTGGTGGACCCCGGCCATCTGTACTACAACAACGGCGCCACCGCGCCGGACGGTACGACTGAAGCCGAGGTGAACCGGCAGCTTGCCTTAAAACTTGTTCCCGAACTGGTTTCACGGGGCTACACTGTTTACACTACCGTGAACATAGGCGCGGGCGTGCCCCATTTGATGGACGGAGGGGATTACGGCGTATCGGCGCGCGCGGCGGCGGCGAACGCTGCCAAGGCCGATCTTTTCGTGTCCATGCATCACGACTCCGCCGGAGCGGGCTGGAACACGGCCCGGGGCTACACCGTCCTCTGGACGAGCAGGCAGGCCGCTTCCAGCGGCAGGTCGCACGAGCTGGCCCAGTTCGTGTACAACAGCGTGCGGACGCTGGGATACACGGTCGGCAACAGGAGCGGCGGCGTTATAATGCAGGACGTAAACACCACGGTGCTTATGAACAACAACTGCCCGGCCGTGACGCTGGAGGCGGGATTCATGAACAACCAGTCCGACCTCGGACTGGCCAAAGACCCGACCTGCCAGGCGCAGGTAGCGCAGAAGGTCGCGGACGGCATAGACGCTTTCTTTACAAAGTATCCGGTCGTGGACCCCAACGACAAGACAGGGCCCACCATGGGCAAGCTGGAAGTGGACGAGAAGAGCCCCACTCAAAAGGCAAATTTTGTGCTCCGCGCCGTTAACGTGAAGGATAAATCGGGCGTAAAGGCCGTTAAGTTCCGGGTGTGGCACAACGCGTCGGGTTCTTCGAGCATAGTCACCTACAACGGCGTGGCCAAGGGCGACGGCACCTGGGAGGCGCTCTTCAAACTCTCCGACTTTAAGAACAAGACGGGGCTGTACAAGATCATAGCCTACGGTACCGACTTTGGCAACAATACAAGCAACATGGGCAATACGTCGTTTGTGATGATGGAAGACAACGATCCGCCAACGATGAGTAAGCTGGTCTTCGCGGAGACCAGCCCAACCAAGTCGGCCTCCTTCGTGATACAGGCCAACAACGTGACCGACCCATCTGGTGTGAAAAACGTGCGCTTTCGGATCTGGAACAAAAAAACAGGCTCTGAGAGCGCTAAAACTTTACAGGGCGTGAAAAAAGAGGGAACGGACGACTGGGAAGTCGTGTTCCGCCTGGCAGACTTTAAAAACGACCCCGGCGAATACAGGGTCAACGTGTACGCAACTGATGACCGCGGCAACTCCGTCCTCATGGGTTCGGGAGGCATCGAAGTCCTGAGGGACAAGGACGCGCCCACGCTCAAAAACATACTGTTCGGGGAACAAAGCCCGACGGACAAGCAATCCTTCGCGATACGCGCGAAGGGCGTGGCCGACGATTCGGGCGTGGCGAGCGTTAAGTTCCGTGTGTGGCACAGCGCGCTGGGGACTTCGTCCGTAAGGTCGTACAACGGTATAGACGTGGGCGGCGGGGACTACGACATGCTCGTCAACCTGCGCGACTTCAAAAACATGCCGGGCAAGCTCAACGTGGCGGTTTACGCAACTGACAAAGTGGGCAACACGGGCAAGATAGGCTCGGGCAGCATAATGATAGCCGACACGATAGACCATGCGCAGCCCACTATGAACAAAGTATCGTTCAGTGTGGAAAGCCCGGCGACAGCCAATACGTTCAAGATATCCGCCACCGGGGTCAGCGACCCGTCCGGCGTGGAGAACGTAAAGTTCCGCGTGTGGAACAGCGCGGACGGCGAGGACAAATACAAGACCTACACGGGCAAGAGCAGGGGCAACGGCAACTACGAGATGAGCTTCAAGCTAACCGACTTCCAGAACCGCACGGGCACGTATAAAGTGAAAGCCTTCGGCACGGATAAAATGGGCAATTCAGGCTTCATGGGCGAGGGCAGCATAAAGATAACAGGGGATACCTCGCCGCCCTACATGAAAAAACTGGTACTGGGCGAAGTTTCGCCCACATACGCCACATCGTTCGTAATGCAGGCCAACAATGTCACCGACCCCGCCGGAGTGAAGGAAGTAAAGTTCCGGGTAAAGCACGCGGCTTCGGGCAAAGT
>JAVBSU010000193.1:0-6031 GCA_031556555.1 Christensenellaceae bacterium | reverse complement strand
AAACCAGTCCAACCTGGGCGGCATAGAAGCGACCGGCCTTGGGCAGAACGGCTTTGGCGCGGCTTCGGCGGTCGGCCTCGACATGGGCGGCGCGATCCTTGTTGAGATCATACTTACTTTTGTATTCGTATTCGCGATACTGGGCGTCACGTCCAGCGAAAAGTTCGGCTCCGCGGCTGGCATAGTGATAGGTTTGACCCTCGCCTTCGTGCACATAATGGGTATACCGCTCACTGGAACGTCCGTAAACCCCGCCCGCAGCCTCGCTCCCGCTATCTTCATGGGAGGAGAGGCGCTCTCCCAGGTGTGGGTATTCATAGTGGCCCCCCTCATAGGCGGCGCGCTCGCCGCCCTCGCGTTCAGGGCGTTTTACGGTAAGAAGGCAACAACAGCTTAAGGGCTCCGCCCTTAAGAATCCCGCAAGGGCCGGCCCTTGACCCGGCTCACTCCGTTCGCCCACTTAATATACAAAGCGGGTTTTGAAGAGTCCAGAGGAACTTTTGAGCAGTGCTTCCCCGCAAAAGTTCCTCTGGCCGCCGGAGGCAACCTGTCAATTTCCTCACTCGCCGGTATTCGCGAGGTCGTTATACCATTTAACCGCGGCGATATATGAATCGTTGATTAGCTGGCTGCTCATCTGGTGGTCTTGGGCAAAACGCGTTACTTCGTCCCAGTTAGAGTATTCGTAGTTGCTGAAGAAGTTTATCATATCGGAATAAGGGCCGCTTTTAGTCAGGATGGACTCGCGTATGTCGTCCGCCACAGGCAGCTCTTTAAAAAGGTCTTCCTTGGATTTTTCAAGGGCAATGTGCAGAAGGGACAGCAGGCCCACCAAAAACACGTGTTTCGCGTCCCGCCTGGGGGTAAAGTGCGGGGCCAAAAGCTCGCCAAACTGCGCGCGTATTAAGGATATGCGCACGAGCTCCAAGGGCTTGTCCTCCCCTATTCCCCGCAGAGCCAGCATGGCTATCCACTTTTTCAGGCTCTCTTCGCCAAGGTAAGCTACGGCTATGGATATTGACGATACCTTTGACCTTAAACCCAGCGCCGCCGAATTCAGCAGCTTTAAGAGCTTGTATGAAAGCGCCACATCGGACGATATTATATTGCTTATCTCCTGGAAATCCACGTATCCGTCCGCGCTCGCTAGCTTTAACAGCCTGAAATAATTGACTTTGAGCGGGTCGATGTCTTTTGTTTTATGCTCCACAACCGGCTGGTTGAAGAAATAACCTTGAAACAATTTAAAGCCTGCGTTCACCGCGGCGTTGAACTGCATGGCCCCATCCACGCCCGTTGCTATGAATATCTTTTTCGGGTGCGCTTCTATGAAGCTCTTCTGCGCGTCCACGCTCAGCGCGTTCTGGCCGAACTTGCAAAAATCAGATATTTCTATAAGCTCTTCGGGCGTATCGCTTTTTACCCCCGTGAGCGCCAGCGAATATCCCTTCGCCTTTAAAGCTTTATACCTTGCCATATCGCCGGGTATGCGCGCGTCGTCCGCGTGAAACTGCACTATGAACTTGTTCTTGGGCAGATTTTTTACAACAGTATCGCCCATGAGCTGTTCGGTGTAAGATATAAAGTAGCGCGCGTCATTTTCAATATCACCGAGCCCCAGCGCGTCCAGCGTCCGGTCAAACTCGTGAAGGTTTATGGAATCCTCCCCGCCGTCGCCGTCTTCTCCCCTGTCGATGAGCTCATAGCCGAATGTGCGGCCGGATTTTATAAGTATCGGCTGTATATTTATGTATAGGTCTTTGAACTTCTGGGCGGTGTCGTACTTGTCTTCAAACAGGAAGAGCTGGTTCCGTCCGCCCTCCTTCGCCCTGTACAGCGCGATATCGGCCTTCCTCAAAAGCTCGGAAGAATTGTCCCCGTGCCAGGGGAAAAACGCCGCTCCCATGCTCAATGTGCACGATTTTTCTATGTTGGGCATCGAGTAGGCCAAAAACGCCTGTTTGAAAAGCTCGCTGTAATGTTCCTGTATTGCTTCCAATGTCGGGTATTTGCTCATCGCGTCGTGGTAGAAGAGCACGAACTCGTCTCCCCCCAGCCGGTAGAGGCGCTCTTTGAACCCGTTCATCCCGTTTATGTGCTCAGTTATCCGCCTCAGCAGCACATCGCCGGTGTTGTGCCCATAGGTGTCGTTTATCAGTTTGAAATTATCAAGATCAAAGAGTGCGACCACGCCGCATGTGAGCTCAGTCGCTATATCTTCCCGTATATCTTCAAAATCTTCCTTGAACCTCTGGCGGTTGGGAATGCCGGTCAGCTGGTCTATGTAGGCCAGCTTATGGAGTTTTTTCTTTGCCGTCCGCTCCTCGTGCACGTCCCTTAAAGACATTACACGCGCCTGCATATTGTCGTACCAGTCTATAGTGGCGCAGGAGGCGCAAAACACCTTTCCGTTCACATCCTCAAGCTCAAAACAGACATTGTCGGCAGGGATTCTTTGTTCATCCGCCGCGCACTTTTCACACAGCCCCGGGAAGAGGGCTGCGTAACCTTTTTTGCACTCGCCCGTGGGTTTCATTGCCGCGTCCACGCGGTCCTGCGCAGCCGCGTTCATGAACAGCACGTTGCAGTTGCGCGCGACAAATATATCGGCATCCTGGGCGTCAAGTATGCCGCACATTATATCTTCAACCTGTTGGGCTTTTTTATTCCTGCTAAACATCTCTCATCCTGACAATACAATAATAGTATTATTAAAAAATATTACTATAATATTATATCTCAAATGCTTACATTTGGGAATCATTTGTTGAATATCAGGCTAATTTTTATTAACTCAATATTCAGTGGCATCGTTTTAGAACTTTAAATTGTGGCAAGAATGGGCTATAATGATTTTAAGTAAATTACCATAGGAGGGAGATAATATGATAAGTGATAAAAATTCCGTAATAACATTAAACAACGGCGTAGCCATGCCACGAATGGGTTTTGGCGTGTTCCTCGTTCCACCCGACGTTACCCGTAACATTGTGAAGGACGCCATAGACTGCGGTTATCCCGCAATTGATACTGCGGCAGCCTATGGAAATGAAGACGGCGTGGGCGAGGCAATAGCGCAAAGCGGCGCGCGTGACAAATTATTCATCACCACCAAGCTTTGGAACGCGGACCAGGGCTACGCCAACACGATGAAGGCCTTTGATAAGAGCATGAACAATCTAAAGCTCGACTATCTTGACCTCTACCTCATACACTGGCCGGGGTTCAACCGCAAAAACCGCCTCGAAAGCTGGAGGGCCATGATAGAGCTCAGGGATTCCGGCCGCGTACGCGCCATCGGCGTAAGCAACTTCCTGGAGGAGCAGATGAGCGACCTGATCCTTGAAACAGGCGTGGCTCCGGCTGTGAACCAGGTTGAGTGCCACCCAATGCTCTCTCAGAACGAACTCCTGGCCTACCACAAGAAGAACGAGATCGCCACTACCGCCTGGGGCCCCATAATGCAGGGCCACATAGCTAAAGCGCCCATACTTGCGGAAATCGGGAAAAGGTACGGCAAATCCCCGCAGCAGGCGGCGTTGCGCTGGAACTTGCAGCGCGATGTTATAGTGATACCTAAGGCGAGCTCAGTAGAGCACATGAAGCAGAACATCGACGTGTACGACTTTGAGTTAAGCGGCGCCGAGATGGACGAGATCGACGCGCTCGACATGGACATGCACTTCGGCGTGCGCCCTCAAACCTTCACCATGAACTTTGAGGCCTCGATGTCCGCCGAGCTGTTGAAGGAATTAAAAAAATAAAAAAACGTAAAATGCCAAGCTGTCAAGAAAGGTTCAGATGCTGGGAAGTCACAAGCCGGACGAGGAGGCGTATTTTGACATACGCCGCACAAGGCCGGTGAAGTGCTGACGCCGCGGATGCGCCTTTTATCGGCAGCTTGGGAACAAAAAATGACCGGCAGCGCGCCGGTCATTTTTTATATCTTTTTCTTTAGATAATATTAACTGATTACCAAGGAGCCTTGGAACCTTTAAGCTCTTCCCAGTTGTCCTTTGTGCCCATCTCGTATCCGGTGTAATAGATACCGTCAGCGGGTACGCCGGCTTCTTCGGGAGTGGAACCTGTGATGATATCATAAAGCATCTGTATGCCGTCTTCGCCCATCTTAACGTAGTTCTGTCCGATGAGAACGTCAACCATGTCTAGGCCGAGGTACTGGAGCATGGGATAAGCGGTGTCTATAGAGACTATGTGTCCGCCGTTCTCCATGAACTTCTTCACTTCGGGCAGAGCATCCGGATCGGCAAAGTAGGGCCAGCCGCCGTCGAAGAACCAACCCGCGAGATCGGGATTGGCCGTCGTGAACTGCGCCACGACCTCAACGGACTTCTGCACATCGTCCTCACCCGTCTGTACGGGAAGCACTTCTATTGTGGATTTGTCAGCGGCCAACTTGTCGTTGAAGCCCTTTATCCTCTCTTCGAGGTTGGGAGCGCCAAGAACGCCTGTGAGTATGGCTACCTGTCCGCCATCGGGCAGGAGTTTCTGCATTTCTTCAGCCGCCATCTCGCCTATGCCGTAGTTATCGGTACCGGCGTAGAAAACGCGCTTGGAGTCGGGAGAGTCGGAGTCGAAGGTGGCAACCACTATGCCAGCGTCAACAGCCCTGTCTATAACGTCTTTAAGAGCGTCGGCGTCGTTGCAGCTTATAAGCATGCCGTCGACCTTCTTCTCAATAAGGCTCTCGATTACGTTAACCTGCTCGGCCGCGTCGGACTTGGCCGGGCCTACCCACTCAACTGTTATGCCGAGTTCTTTACCCTGCGCCTCAGCGCCTGTCTTGGCATCAAGGAATATCATGTTGTCAAGGGCTTTGGGCACTACCGCTATGGTAATATCCTGGGGAACAACTTCTTCGCCCGCGGGAACTACTTCATCGGAAGCGGCGGCCGAAGCAGCAGCGCTCTCAGAAGGAGCAGCGCTCTCAGAAGCGGCAGCACTCTCGGAAGCAGCGGCGCTTTCGGAAGGAGCGGCGCTCTCAGAAGCGGCAGCGCTCTCAGAAGCGGCGGCGCTTTCGGAAGGAGCGGCGCTCTCAGAAGCGGCGGCGCTTTCAGAAGCCTCAGCCTTATCCGCGGAAGGGGCGGCGCTCTCAGAAGCGGCGGCGCTCTCGGAAGGCTCTTCGGAAGCTTCAGCCTTGTCTACGGAAGCAGCGGCGGATTCTTCAGCATCAGCGGATTCGGACTCTTTCGCGTCAGCGGATTCCTCAGCTTTCGCGTCGTCGGAAGCGGACTCTTTCGCGTCGGCGGATTCTTCAGCCTTCGCATCGTCGGAAGCGGATTCTTTCGCGTCGGCGCTTTCCTTTGCGTCGTCAGAAGCGGATTCTTTCGCATCGGCCTTTTCGCTCGCCTCCGCGGACTCTTTGGCGCTTGCGCTGGGGCTAGCGGAGCTACCGCCGCCGGACGTGCACGCTACAAGCGAGAATACCATTGCGAATACCAATACACACAACAATACTGTCTTTAATTTCTTCATTTCTTTCCTCCTACCTGATAATTGATGATATATACCTACCCGTCTTCCGGATAAATAAGCATTTAAATAATTATTTCTTTCCAGGCTGGCGCAATTTGTCGAAGGCGACGGCGATTATTATGACCGCGCCGAGCACCGCCTGCTGCCAATACGCGGACACTCCCGTCAGAACCAGGCCGTTCCTTAATATCTGCATTATCGCCGCGCCGAGTATGGGCCCTGCGATATTGCCCACGCCGCCGTTTACGCTCGCGCCGCCTATGATGGTCGCCGCTATGGCGTCCATTTCATAGCCCTGGCCCGCTGTCGACTGCGCCACGCCCAGCCGGGCCGCCGTCATAAGCCCGGACAGGCCGGCCAGTATGCCGCTCAGCGTGAACACCGTCATTTTAATGCGCTCCACGCGTACTCCCGAAACCCTGGCCGCTTCCTCATTGCCGCCCACTGCGTATATCCTTCTGCCTGTTATTGATTTATGCAGGAATATTCCAAAAACAAATATCAGCGCCACAAGTATGAGTATTGGGACGGGAAG
>JAVBSU010000126.1:0-6209 GCA_031556555.1 Christensenellaceae bacterium | reverse complement strand
AGACGTACACAAATCATTTAAGATATACGGCGACAAGCCCCGCACGCTAAAGGAACGGCTGATTTTCTGGCGGCGGCGGGAGCACAAGGTGCACAATGTGCTAAGCGGCCTCAATTTGTCCATAGAGCAGGGCGAGGTCGTCGGCCTTATCGGCGAGAACGGCTGCGGCAAGAGCACAACGCTAAAGCTCATGACGCGCATACTATACCCCGACCAGGGCTGCATAGAGGTTAACGGACGGGTTTCCAGCCTTTTGGAGCTGGGCGCGGGCTTCCACCCCGACGTTTCGGGCCGGGAAAACATATACACTAACGCCGCCATATTCGGCCTCTCCAAAAAGGAAACCGACAAGCGCCTGCCCGGTATAATCGAGTTTTCCGAACTGGAAGAATACATTGACAACCCCGTGAGGACGTACTCTTCGGGCATGTACATGCGGCTGGCCTTTTCGGTCGCCATAAACGTTGACGCGGACATACTCCTGATAGACGAGATACTCGCCGTGGGCGACGCCAACTTCCAGTCCAAATGCTACGGCATGCTGGAGCAGCTCAAGCAGCGCGGCGTAACGATCGTTATAGTGACGCACGACTCGGGCATAGTGGAAAGGTTCTGCACGCGCGCCGTGTGGCTCAACAAGGGCGAGATAGCCGCCGACGGCGACGCTTCCGAAGTGGTCTGCTCCTATCTCGACTACATGCACGAGAAACAAATGGCCCGGCTCAGGGCCAAAAACGATCTTGACGGGGAGCCGCAGATCGGTTGCGACACGGAACCGCCCCGCATGGAAGACCTCGTCTTCGCTGTATACGACCCGACCCCCAAAACGGAATTCGCCATCCAGGCGCGCGGCGTCACGGATGAAGCGGGCGTTCGGGGCGTGATGTTCAAAGTGTGGAACGACGGCATGGGCGAACACGGGGCGGTGTGGTATGAGGGGCGGAACCGCGACGGGGAAAACTGGGACATATACTTTTCCACAGTGCTGCACGACGGAAAAACCGGCCTTTACCGGCTAAAGGTTTTCGGTGTTGACAAAGCGGGCAACGAGGGCCTCATGGGAACGGGCAGCATAAGGGTTATCGGCACGTCGGACACCGACCTTGAGGTCGTATCGTCGCACTACGAAAAAACCAGAAAAAAACACTGATCAAAACAGGAGCACGAGTATGCTTGAAAGTACCGAAGAATATAAAATAATATTGAACAAGGCGCTCAAATCTGTCGACATGGCCGAGACGGAACGGCAGCAGGAGCTTTTCTTCGACGGAAGCGCGCAAATAAAGGAACTCCACCGGGACGTGGACACTCTCCAGCACAATAACACCTTCACGGTGGAGCACGAAGAGGGCGGAGACGGGGCCAAAAGGCAGTTCCGGAAGATGGCGAAGAGGGTGGTTTCAGCCGCTCTGCTGCCCGCGATGAAGCAGCAGTCGCTGTACAACTCCACCGCCACGCGCAGCCTGTACAACCTAACGCTCGTTTCCCAGAAGCTGCTGGCACAGAGCAAGCGCAACAAAGACCTTCTCGATTACGGCATGCGGAAGATCATGCACAGTATCAGCGAATTGGAAAAGGAAGTGAAGAGTTTAAACGGCTTGCGGCCTACAGCGGCGGGCGCGCCTGAAGGCGGCCGGATCTCTTTTTCCAAAGCGGGTGAAGACCTCATAATAAGCGATATTTTAAACAGCATGGGCATAGCCGCAAAAGACGCCACTTATCTTGAAACGGGCGTTAGGGAAGGATCTTTCGGCAATACCCGCCTTTTCAACCTTGAGGGAGCCAATGGCGTACTGATACTTCCCAATCCGAATGCCCTTACCGCGGAGAGGACGCATGGCGATGTGGTCATAAATAAGTGCCTGGCGTCCAGCGGCGGCGCAAAATCAAGAGTCTACGTACTCAGCGCTTCGGGCGTATGCACGCAAAGCCTCGAAGCCGCGCGCGAGTACTGTGAGGCGAACGTTGAGCTCTACGTGGACTACGAGGCGGAGATGGAGTGTATAAGCTTAAACAGCGCGGTAGCGGAGAATTTCGAGGACGCGCCCCTGCTGCTCTCACTGGACGTAGAGGGTTCGCGGCTCATAGACACGCTTGACTTACACGAGCGCAGGCCGCTCGTTATTGCCCTTGAGGCCCGCGCGGAAGGCGCGCTGTGGGATAAGTCCGCGCATTCGGAGGCATACTTGTCCAAAAACGCTTACAGCAAGTTCGCCTCAACGGGCTACTGCGATATATTTGTGGACGAACGCCTGGTTGCGCCGGGGGGGCACATATGAATATAGCGGTCGATATACAGCCCTTGTGCACCGGGAGCGCAACCCGGGGCATGGGCGTTTATACGCTTGGCCTGCTGCGCGGGATGTTCGCGCAGGACAGGGAAAACGAGTACTACATATTCAATTTTTACGGCGATTGCGCCCTTGATTCGGAAGAATTACCGCCTAATGTTCACTACAAAAAGATTTACCCGGGCGTTGACGCCTGCCTGCTCACCAACATAGTTTTCCTGCTGACCCACGAGATGGGCATGCGCTACAACAGCCTGGTACATGGCGTTTACCAGTCGTTTATAAAAGAAAACAACATTGACGTCTTCTTCATAACCTCACCCATAGACAATCACATGGCATACCAGCGGGAGTGGTTTTCCGGCGCTAAAACCGCCTGCATCTTTTACGACCTCGTGCCCTACCTTTTCCAAGAGAAGTACAACAAGGACGAGTATGCCCTCGCCAGGTACACAAAGCTGCTGGATTTCGTGTGCGGCTGTGACCTCTTGCTGGCCATATCGCAGAGCGCGAAGGAAGATATCGTCGAATACATGGGCGTCGGCGCGGACAGGGTGAAAGTCATACACGCCGGTGTGAGCGGCGGCTTTGAAGCGGCGGACTTTTCTGACGAAGCAGTGGAAGCCGCATTGTTCAAATACTCTGTGAGCGGCGAATTTATGCTCTTTCCCAGCGGCAATGACTTCAGGAAAAACGCCAGCCGCACCGTTTACGCGTACTGCCGCCTGCCCAAGGAAATAATTGAGAAATACCAGCTCGTCATAAGCGGCGCGCCGCCCCAGGACGAAATGGACATTATAGCGGGCGTTTTGGAGGCTAGCGGCATAAACGGCCGCGTCGTCTTCACCGGCCATGTGCCCCATGAAGACATGCTTCTGCTGTATAACAAATGTTCTCTCGTGCTCTTCCCCTCCTTGTACGAAGGCTTCGGCCTGCCCGTTATAGAAGCGTTCAAGTGCGGGAAAAACGTGGTCACTTCGGACAATTCCAGCTTGGGTGAAGTGGCGCGCGGAGCGGCCGTGCTCGTTGACCCCTACAGCGAAGACGGCATTGCCCGCGGCATTATTGAAGGCCTCTCGCTGGACGAGCAGTCGTTCGGCAGTACAAAGCGCGAGAGGATAGCCTTCTACACCTGGGAACGCTCCGCGCGCCTGGCAGTCCAGGCAATAAGCGGCATGGCGCAACCCTCCCGGAAAACTATGCGTACGCGCAAGAAAATTGCCTATTTTTCTCCGATGCAGCCCATATCCTCACCCGTTGCGGTGTACAGCGAACTGCTGCTCCCCGCGCTGCGAGAATACTGTGATGTGGACATATTCGTGGACGGTGGCTACCGTCCCAGGCAATACCTTCACGTTATGCGGCACAGCCTCTTCCCCAAACTCGCGGACAGCTACGACGCAGTTATCTATCAACTGGCCGATAACCGGTACAATACCTACATGCTGCCTTACCTGATAGAATTTGGCGGCGTTGCCGTCATGCACGACATCAACCTGAACAGTTCGGTTTACGCCGCGCTTGCCGGTCAAAAAGCCCTCTACTCCGCCTTCCTCTCCCGCGAGATAAGCGGCGCGCGGCAGGCGGTCCTCAAAATGGCGAAAAACAACCTGTTCGCATCCGCGCTTTTGGATGAAATTGAGCTTAACCGCTTCGCCCTGCATAAAGCCCAAAAGATAATCGTAAACAATGAGAAAGACAGGCTGCGGCTGATGGAAAAAAATGCGGGCTACTGCATCCGCTGCATAGAAACAGGACGTAGCGCGAATGCCATGGCCGACGTCGCTCGCGGCTACTACGACTTTATATTCGGGCCGTCCAGAAGTTACATGAGCGATGCCGACATTTACGACATCTGCAGGCTGGAGATAGTCCAGCGCAAGCTCGGCGACGTGGACGGCGAGGTGCGCAAGCTTTCTGAAACGCTTTCTTACGTGGTGCTCGGCAATGAGTGATAAACCCAAAATATGCTTTGTGGTGCAGCGCTACGGCGAGGAAATAGTGGGCGGCGCCGAGGCGCTCTGCAAAAGTTACGCCGAGGCGCTCACGCATTATTATGAGGTGGACGTTGCAACCTCCTGCGCGGTCGATTACGACACCTGGGAAAACTACTACCCCGAACAGACGTTAGACATAAATGGAGTGCTCGTTTTCCGCTACGCGGCAAAGCACCCCCGCCGCAACGGGAAGATCGGCCCGCTCACCACGGCGGTGTACGAGAACCCGGACAACACAATGGCGCTTGGCAGAAAATGGCTTAAGGAGGTAGGCCCATACTGCCCCGGCATTCTAAGGCACATACGCAGGTACAAAAAGGGCTACAGCATCTTTATTTTCGTTGGTTACCACTACTACAACTCCACATTCGGCCTTCCGCTGGTTCCGGAAAAAGCAATATTCCTGCCCACCGCGCACGACGAAGCGCCCATAAGAAAGTGCAATTACTTCAAGCGCCTGTTCTCGCTGCCGCGCGCTTTCATCTTCCTGAGCGGCGCGGAAAGGGACTTTGTGCGCGAGTTTTTTTCCATAAACCCGGACATCCCCGATGTAATAGCCGGCGCGTGGGTGGAGCCGCCCGGCGCGGATGTTCCGAACCCCGCCATCGGCGAGTACATCGCCTACGCCGGGCGCATCGACGAAACGAAAAACTGCGGCGCTCTGCTGGACGCTTTTATGAAATACAAAGCCGTGTACGGCGGGGACCTCCGGCTGGCGCTCATGGGCAAGGCCTATATGGACCTGCCGCAAAGGGATGACATCGACTACCTGGGATATGTGGGTGAAGCCGGAAAATTTGCCGTCCTTCGGGGAGCGCGGGCTTTTGTCATGCCCTCTGAAAACGAGAGCCTCAGCATAAGCGCCCTCGAAGCCATGCGTTGCGGCACGCCCGTCGTGGCCAATTGCCGTTCCGAAGTCTTGCGGCAGCACATGGAGATTTCGGGGGGCGGGCTTTGCTACGACGGAGCGCCGGACGGTTTTGCAAACGCGCTGGATTCGCTTCTTCACGACGATGTGCTGCGCGCCCGGCTGGGCGGCAACGGCATAAAGTATGTTAGTGAAAATTACTCAAAACGTGATATAATAGAAAGGCTCAGGGGTATTATTGACAATATAGCTCATACATCGCGCTAAACATGATTTAAACGGAGGTTGCAACAAGTGTTATATCCAATACTGCTCGAGCCGGTCTACAAAGATTACCTTTGGGGAGACAAGAAACTGCGGGTAAAGTACGGCAAAAACTGCAGCCTTGAGCGCATAGCCGAAAGCTGGGAGCTTTCCACTCACGAGGATGGCGTCTCAGGCGTTTCCAACGGCAAGTACGCGGGCAAACTCTTTACGGAGTATTTAAAAGAAGTAGGCCCGGGCGTTCTGGGCGCAAAGGTAGCGGACGGCGAACTCCCCGTGCTCATCAAGCTCATAGATTCAGCGGACACCCTCTCCATACAGGTGCATCCGGACGACAGCTACGCCGCAAGCCACGGCGGCGGCCACGGCAAAACGGAATTCTGGTACGTAATGGACTGCGGCGAGGGCGCGCAGCTCTACTTCGGCGTGAAGGACGGCGTTGGCCGGGACGAGTTTGTGGCTAAGGCGAAAGACGGCAGTATAACGGATGTTTTAAACCGGGTGGACGTCAAGCCGGGCGACGTGTTTTTCGTGCCTCCAGGAACCGTCCACGCGATCGGAAAAAACATGACGGTCGCCGAAGTGGGCACCAACTGCAACATAACCTACCGCATACACGATTTTGGAAGAGTGGACGCGAACGGGAATCCCAGGGATTTGCACATAGAGAACGCCGCGGACGTTTTCCGCGCCGGAGCCCCCGATTCCCGCTGGCAGGACGGCCGTATGGACTGCGGCCCTTTTAAAATAACGTTGATAGAACTCGACGGCGTACTGGACATTATGCCC
>JAVBSU010000080.1:0-12838 GCA_031556555.1 Christensenellaceae bacterium | reverse complement strand
CACGGCGCCGTAAAGGTTCACCGCGGCGCAGGCGCAGTCAAAGACCTCGTTGTTTATGCGTACGCGGGGCTCGTACGGCTTCCATTCATCCGAAGCGATAAGGTTTTTTATTTCGTCGGGCATGACGAACACGGCCTTTTTGCCGCTTTCGATCCTGTATAAAAACCCCATGTAATAGAGCGGGTAAAGGTTGCCCACAGGCTCGCCCTCGTCGTTCGCCCGCACAGGCTCATCGTGGGAATTTAAAAACCTGTCCCACTCGCCCTGGCCCACCTCAAGCGACTGGTAGTAAAGCGCTTCGGCGTTTACTATGCGCCGTTTAAGCGTGTCTATAGCGCGCTTGCGCCGGGTGGATTCTATATTCCAGAACACGCCGTATATTTCGGTCAGGCGCGCGAACAAGGTCTTGCTCATGCGCGCCAGCAACTCTTCTATGGGGTATTGCATACTCCGCCTTTCCTTGGCAAATATTTCATCTTAGGCACATTATACACTGCGCCCCGCCCAATTGACAACAACGGATATGTGGCGTATATTATTCTACATATATTTATTTTTGGCAGGTCTATGAGATGAATAGCAAAGCGAAAGACGATATCGATAGCAAAAAAGCGCTGTGGCACACCGCCTCGCACATTCTGGCGCAGGCCGTTAAGAGGCTTTACCCGGATGTCAAACTGGCGATAGGCCCGGCGACGGACAGCGGGTTTTACTACGATTTTGACATTGGCACTCCTTTTACAAATGAAGATTTGGAAAAGATAGAGCGGGAGATGAAGGCCATAGCGGCGGAAGACCTGCCTATAGAGAGGTTCACGTTGAGCCGCGGGGAGGCGCTTAAAAAAGCCGAAGCGGAGGGCGAGACCTACAAGGTGGAGCTAATTGCCGGCATCCCGGAAGGCGAGGAGATAAGCTTCTACCGGCAGGGCGGTTTCTGCGACCTTTGCGCGGGCCCGCACGTAGGCTCCACTGGAGAAGTGAAGGCGATAAAGCTTTTAAGGACCGCGGGCGCTTACTGGCGTGGCGACGAGAAAAACAAAATGCTCAACCGCATCTACGGTGCGGCCTTCACGGAGCAGAGCTATCTTGACGACTATTTAGAGCAGCTTAAGCAGGCGGAGGAACGGGATCACAACAAGCTCGGCAGGGAGCTCGGCTACTTTACTACAAGCCCGCCCGTAGGCCAGGGCCTGCCGCTCATAATGCCCAAGGGCGCGAAGACGATGCAGGTGCTCCAGCGCTTTATAGAGGACGAAGAGGAGAAGCGCGGATACCAGCTCACAAAGACGCCGTACATGGCCAAGCACGAGATATTCAAGATATCCGGCCACTGGGATCACTACAAAGAAAGCATGTTCGTGCTGGGCGACGAAGAGAAGGACGAGGAAGTTTTAACGTTGCGCCCCATGACCTGCCCTTTCCAATTCACGATATACAACG
This sequence comes from Christensenellaceae bacterium, assembly GCA_031556555.1. Classification (GTDB taxonomy): domain Bacteria; phylum Bacillota; class Clostridia; order Christensenellales; family Christensenellaceae; genus UBA5399. The sequence continues at coordinate 11,398 of JAVBSU010000080.1, read as the reverse complement.
CGGCGCTGCACTCCTATAAGGAACTGCCCATACGCTACAACGAGACGTCCACGCTCTTTAGGAACGAGGCGTCGGGCGAGATGCACGGGCTCATCCGCATCCGCCAATTCACGCTGTCCGAGGGGCACATAATCTGCATACCCGAACAGCTCGAGCAGGAGTTTATAGACGTGTTGGATTTGATAAAGCACGTCATGGTGTCTCTGGGCATAGAGGAAGACATCTCCTACCGCTTCTCAAAGTGGGACCCCAACAACAAGGACAAGTACGTGGGCACGGAGCGGCAGTGGGACGATTCACAGTCCACCATGAAAAAGATACTCGACCACGTGGGGCTCGACTACGTTGAGGCGGACGGCGAGGCCGCGTTTTACGGGCCAAAGCTGGACATCCAGTTCAGGAACGTTTTCGGCAAGGAAGACACGCTGTTCACCATACAGGTTGACTTTTCGCTGCCCGAGCGCTTCGACATGGTGTACGTGGACAGCGACGGCCAGAAAAAACGCCCCATGATAGTCCACCGTTCGTCCATCGGCTGCTACGAGCGCACGCTGGCAATGCTCATAGAAAAGTACGCGGGCGCGCTGCCGCTTTGGATGATGAGCGAACAGGTCAGGATAGCAAACATAACGGATGTGGCGGCGGATTACTGCAAAGCGTTCGCTGAAGAGCTTAAGGCTTTGGGCGTGCGCGTCACAGTGGACGACAGGCAGGAAAAACTGGGCGACAAGATCCGCGAGGGCGCCGCAGACAAGATCCCCTACGTGCTGGTGGCCGGCGGCAAGGAAGTGGAGGCGGGCACATTCTCTGTGAGAAAGCGCGGCGGGGGCGACCTTGGCCCCATGGACGCCAACGCGTTTAAAGAAATGCTGCTCGGCCAAATAAAAGATAAATTAATATTTTAATGATAACAAAAGTACTGATCGCAAACCGCGGCGAAATAGCCGTGAGAATAATACGCGCCTGCCGCGAGATGGGGATTGAGACGGTCGCCGTGTATTCCACGGCCGACGAGGACGCCCTCCACACCCAGCTTGCGGACGAAGCCGTGTGCATAGGCCCGCCCTCGCCGGCGGACAGCTACCTTAATCCGTACAACATACTTTCCGCTGCCAGCATAACGGGCGCGGACGCCATTCATCCGGGGTACGGCTTCTTGTCCGAGAACTCCATGTTTGTGCGCATGTGCAAAAAGAGCGGTGTGCTGTTCATAGGCCCGGACGATCGGGCAATGGAGAAGATGGGCGACAAGCTTATGGCGCGCAAGATCATGAGCAAGGCGGGAGTGCCCGTCATACCCGGCTCTCCGGACGCGCTCAATGACGCGGCGGAGGCCAGGGAATGCGCGGACAGCATAGGCTATCCCGTGATGATAAAGGCGGCCCACGGCGGAGGCGGCCGTGGAATAAGAAGGGTGGAGCGGCCGGACGGCGTTGAGCAGGCTTTTGACGCGGCGTCCAAAGAGGCGCTGCTTGCGTTTGGCGACGGTACGCTGTACATGGAGAAATGCATAGAGGACGCCCGCCATATAGAAGTGCAGATACTCTGCGACAACTACGGCGGGGCCGTGCACCTTTTTGAGCGGGAATGCTCGTTGCAGCGCCGCAGCCAGAAGGTAATGGAGGAAGCGCCCAGCATAGCGCTTGACGAGACCAAACGCAAAGAGATGGGTAAAGCCGCCGTGAAAGCGGCCAAGGCGTCGGGCTACCAGAACGCGGGGACTATCGAATTTTTGCTGGCGGAGGACGGAAAGTTTTATTTTATGGAACTTAACGCGCGCGTGCAGGTGGAGCACCCGGTGACAGAGATGGTGACCGGCATAGACATTGTGCGCCAGCAAATACTTCTTGCCAACGGGGCAAAAATATTCCCGCAGAGCGATGTTGTGTTAAACGGGTACGCGATCGAGTGCAGGATAAACGCGGAGGACGCGTCGAATAATTTCATGCCCTCGGTGGGAATGATAGACGTGCTGCACTTCCCCGGAGGGCCGGGAGTCAGGTTCGACACGGCAATGTACGCGGGGTATTTCATTCCGCCGCAGTACGATTCAATGATAGGAAAGCTGATTGTGCACGCGCACACGCGCGACATGGCTATGGCCAAGATGCGCGCCGCACTAACTGAACTCGTTGTGGATGGCGTGGACACGAACGTGGACTTCCAGCTCGGCCTGCTCTCGGACGAGGACGTAATATCAGGGCGGCTTGACACCGGCCTGGTCGCACGTATAATGGAAAAGTGGAAATCAGCCGAAGATGTGAAGGAATGATGCCTCCGGCGGCCAAAGGAACTTTTGCTAGCGCTCAAAAGTTCCTCTGGACTCTTCAAAACCCGCTATTATTAAAGTTAGCGAACGAAGTGAGCCGGGTCAAGGGGCGACCGCCCCTTGCGGATTCTTAAGGCAGAGCCTTAAGCCGTCGGAGACGAAAAAGGGTCTTTTATTTTGGGAATATTCAATAAAAAACACAGGGAAGTATCCTTAAGGATATACAAATCCAACCAGCAGGCCCACGGGATGTACGAAGTGGAGCAGGAGATTATCGAGGGGGAGGAAGAACAGCAGCTTGCCGTGCCCGAAGCGCATCCTATTGAACAGCCGCTGGGCGATATGTGGGAGCGTTGCCCTTCCTGCGCAAGCGTACTCTATGCGGACGACCTTGCCGCTAATTTGAGGGTGTGCACAAAGTGTGCGCATCATTTCAGGCTGAGCGCGCGCGAGCGCATAGGCTATACGGCGGACGAAGGCAGCTTCATGGAGTTCAACGCCGGTATGGTTGGCGGCGACCCTCTGGGCTTTCCCGGTTACACGAAAAAACTGGATAAAATGCGTGAAGCAACAGGCGAGAGCGAGGGCATCGTCACGGGCGAATGCCGCATAAACGGCTACCCCTGCGTCATTGCCGTGATGGACGGCTTTTTCATGATGGGCTCCATGGGCGCGGCGCTGGGCGAGAAGTTTACGCTGGCTGTGGAGCGGGCGATTGAAAAGCGCCTGCCGCTAATCGCGTTCACCGTGTCGGGCGGCGCGAGGATGCAGGAGGGCCTGGTTTCGCTCATGCAGATGAGCAAGACGGCCGCGGCCCTTGGAAAGCTGGACGAGGCGGGCCTACTATACATGGTTGTGCTCACCGACCCGACGACGGGCGGCGTTACGGCCAGCTTTGCCATGCTGGGAGACATCACGATAGCCGAACCGGAAGCCACCATAGGCTTCGCGGGCAGGCGGGTAATAGAACAAACAGTTAAGCAGTCGCTGCCCAAAGGTTTCCAGAAGGCGGAGTTCCTGATGGAAAAGGGCTTTATAGACGTGATCGCCACACGGGGCGAGCTTAAGGACACATTAGCATTATTGTTAGGGTTGCATCAACCTGATCAAAAAGAAGATAGGGATTCAGGCTGGATCGAAACTTCGCAAGACAAGAAAGCAGAAATCGAAGAAGTGTGACGAATATACATATTACATTATACGCGGACGTTTCTGAGATTTCGCTGACACAGTAAGCCCCGCAGGGGCGGTTGCGGAGTTCTCGGACAGCCCGGCATGGGGGTGAGATCGATGAGTAACAGCGCATGGGATACAGTGCTATTGGCGAGGGACGCCAAACGCGCCACAGCCCAGTATTACATAAATAACATATTTGAGGATTTTATAGAACTGCACGGTGATAAACTTTACGCGGACGACGCGGCCGTAATAGGCGGCATTGGCAGGATAGACGGCATGCCGGTTACGGTAGTCGGCCAGGAAAAGGGCGTGAGCCTAAGCGAAAAGCTGGACCGCAACTTTGGCAGCGCGCATCCCGAAGGCTACAGGAAGACGTTACGGCTGATGCGGCAGGCGGAGAAATTCCACCGCCCCCTCATTTGTATTGTGGACACGCAGGGCGCGTTTTGCGGAATCGGCGCGGAAGAGCGCGGCATGGGCGAGGCGCTGGCAAGGAATCTACTGGAACTATCGCGTCTTAAGACGCCGGTTATCAGCATTCTCATAGGCGAAGGCGGCAGCGGGGGAGCTATCGCGCTGGCTGTGTCCGACAGGCTGGCTATGCTTCAAAACGCGATGTACTCTATACTTTCGCCAGAGGGCTTCTCATCCATACTCTGGAAAGATTCGGGACGCGCGCAGGAAGCCGCGGCTCTAATGAAAATAACCGCCAGCGACGTGTACGACATGGGCCTTATCGATACCGTCATACCCGAGGAAGAGCCTGCCCAGGCAGACGACGGGGGCGTGGCCGCGCAAAACGTAAAAGATTACATTGCTAGATGCCTCGGCGAGCTTACCCAAAAACCAATAGAAACCCTCCTTAGTGAACGCTACGGCAGGATACGTTCGTTTGGGAGGGAGTATATAAGGTAATTGATAACTGGGCTCCGCCCAGACCCGCAAGGGGCGGCAGCCCCTTGACCCGGCTCACTCCGTTCGCTCCCAAAATACCAATTTCATTGGTATTTTGATAAAACGGGTTTTGAGGAGTCCAGAGGAACTTTTGAGCGTTAGCAAAAGTTCCTTTGGTTCTTACGGAAAAGTTCAAAACCGAAAATCCCTCTCCCCTTCCCTGATGCGCTTGACGTAGGCCTCGGCCTTTTTCTTGACGTTTTCGCTGGGGATTTTACTGAGGTTGTCGCCGACAACCTTGTCCGCCAAGGTTTTGAATTCCGGGTCGCCGTAATCCTCGGCGTACTCGGTGAGAGTTAATAGCGCGTTAGCGCCGCAGATATTGCCTATCTGTCCGTTCTTGGCGAGGCACATGAAGCGGTCGCCCGTGCGGCCCTCCCGGTAGCAGGCGGTGCAGAAGCTTGGTATGTAGCCGCTTTTAAGCAGCTCTTTTGTCATCTCTATGGGCGTCCTGTGATCCTCGATCTCGAACTGCGGCTTTTGCGTGCCGATGGTGTATCCGCCCACGCCCGTCGCGCTGCCCGAACTGACCTGGGATATGCCCAGTTTTATGACGCTATCGCGGTAGGCCCCGCCTTCACGCGTGGAAAGTATCATGCCTGTGTACGGCACGGCCATTCTTATGATCGCGACTATTTTCTTGTAGTCGGCGTCATTGACGGCGTGCTCGAAGTCGGTTTTTTTCACGCCGCCAGCGTCCCTGATCCTCAGCATGGATATGGTGTGCGGGCCAACGCCGAACTTCGCCTCGAGGTGTCCGGCGTGCATGATCTGGCCGACTAGGTCGTAGTGCCAGTCGTAAAGGCCGTACAGTACGCCCAGGCCAACGTCGTCTATGCCCGCTTCCATGGCGCGGTCATGCGCGGTTGTGTGGTATTCGTAGTTCGACTTGGGGCCTTTGGGGTGCATGTATTCGTAAGTGGGCAGGTGGTAGGTTTCCTGGAAGAGTATGTAGGTGCCTATGCCCGCCTCCTTTAGCGCCGCGTAGTTTTCCACGGTCGTGGCCGCTATGTTGACGTTCACCCGCCTTATCGCCCCGTTTTTGAACTTTATGGAGTATATGGTCTTTATGCTCTCAAGAAGGTATTCCATTGTGTTGTGGACTGGGTCTTCGCCCGTCTCGAGCGCCAGCCGTTTGTGCCCCATCTTCTCCAGGGCTTTGACTTCCTCCACTATTTCTTCCTGCGTGAGCTTTTTGCGCGCCATGCCGGACGAGTAGTGGTAGCCGCAGTAGCGGCACTCGTTAACGCAGTAATCGGACAGGTAGAGCGGGGCGAACATCACTATCCTGTCGCCGTAAATGTGGCGCTTTATCTCGGACGCCGCGTCGAACATCTTTCCTACGAGCTCCCCGTCCTCGACGTAAGACAGCACCGCCGCCTCAGCATAAGTAAGCCCGTTAAAGCCGCGCGCCTTCTCGATTATGCGCGAGACTTCAGTCCTGTCTTTGGCAAGGGTTTGAGCGCGCCAAAGCGTGCCGGTTATTTCCTCGTCATTGATAAACTCTTTTGCCATTGATGACATTACACCGTATTTCATATAGACCCTCCATTTTCCGCCGCTCGACTGAAAAAAGCGCCGTCCCAAAGACAGCGCCTGTAAATACAAGTATTGCGGCCGTCCTTTCGCTCAGACTCATTCCTTGCGATGAGATCGTTCACATATATTATAAACCCAATACGGGCATTATATCAAGTGTTGAAAAACTATTGTTAAACAAACGTTACTATAGTATAATAACATTGTAATTGTATGACTTTGTTGTTTTTATCCTTCAAAACTGGATGGTGGTAAGAGTGGAAAAGACCAAGACCGTTGTGAATATCGCCGGCAAGGACTATACTATCTGCGGGACGGAGAGCGCGGAGTACATTCACAGGGTCGCGCTCAAAGTCAACGGTAAGTTCAACGAAGTGAAAAACGATAATCCCGACCTTAACAACATGCAGCTCGCCATGTTGACGTCCATAAACATTGCGGACGACTACATAAAGCTGCTTGATGAAGCCGAAGTTTTGAAAAGCGAGCTTGAGTTTATCAAGAAGAAAACGGCGCCGGCCGGGAACGCCGTAAACCCCCCAATCATTTACAGGGAGTAGGGTAATGGATCTTGCAAAACAGTCCGCGGCATTGCGGAACACCATCGAACCAAACATTTTAAAGCCGCACGCTCTTAACAGGCCGCAGAAGCCGGACGTTCTGGAAAAGCTTGAAAAGCCGTCTGTCGCCCCGCAAAGCGCGCCGGTTGCCTACAGTCCGCTATCTCTGCCTTTGGAGGGCGGATACGAGCTTCGGCTGCACAAAAGCGACCCGGCGTCCTACGACCCCGGCCGTGACGTGGAGGACGTGCCCGGCGGCTACGAAGACAGCGAGAGGATATGCCTTAGCTGCGAGCAGCGGCGCTATGTTGACGGGTCGGATGACTCGACAGTGAGCTTCCAGACGCCCACGAAGGTTGACCCGAATGCTTCTTACGCCGCCGTGGCCGCACACGAGCAGGAACACGTCATGCACGAACGGGCAAAGGCCCATGCGGAAGGGCGAAAGGTAATAAGCCAGACCGTTACGATAGAAAAAGCGTGCTGCCCCGAATGCGGCGAGGCCTACGCCAAAGGCGGATCGACGCGCACGGTGAGCGTGAGCGAAGCCGGTTCGGCGTACGGGCAGATGAATAAGGAAAACCAGCCCGGGCCGCAGAAATTTGAAAGCGCGGGGTGAGGGCTTGTGGTGTTTTTGCAATATTATATAAATAAACCTGCCTTTGGCGCAGTTTGGCTAATAAAGGCGGTTTTTTGTACGATAGTTAATGTAATGACTTATAGAACATTTTTCGGAGGAAAGCCATCGTGAAGAAAATCATCGCCATAGCGGCCGCCGTGCTAATGATAACGGCCTTGCTGGCCGCCTGCTCCCTGTCGGGAGATATAGGGCAATCCATAAACGAGGCTCTGGAGAAAAGCTCCATAGCCCCGAACAACCAGGTCGGGGATTTTAATCCCGAGGCAGCGAAGATTGACGGGGGCGGGGGCATAGACGAAGTCATCGCGCCGAAGAAGTGGACGGTGCTTATGTACATGTGCGGCTCCGACCTCGAAACAGTCAATGAGCTCGGGACTTACAACATAAAAGAGATCGCGTCCGCCATGCAGAGCGATGACATAAATTTTATAGTTCAGACGGGCGGCGCAAAGACCTGGCACAACGATATTGTAGACCCAACCAAGAACCAGCGTTTCTCCATATCGCCGACCGGCGTGGAGCTTGTGTATGAAGAAGAGATGACGAGCATGGGCCATCCGGACACGCTGTCCAGCTTTTTGAAGTGGGGAGCGGAGAACTATCCGGCTGAGAAGACCATGCTCATATTCTGGGGGCACGGCGCGGGGCCGATACTGGGCGTTGAGCAGGATGAAAACTTCAACAACGACATGCTCACACCCGTAGAGCTTGAGGAAGTATTTTCTGATTTCAACCCGGATAGGGATCCTTCAAAGACATTTGAACTCATTGGTTTTGATACCTGCCTGATGGGCAGCCTTGAGATGGCGAACCTGCTTGAGCCTTACGGAAAGTATATGGTATCTTCCGAGGAAATCGAACCGGGCGCGGGCTGGGATTACGCATCCTGGCTGCCGATATTAACGAACAACCTCGATACAACGGGGGACGCCCTTGGGTCGGCTATCTGCGACACTTACCTTTTAGGATCGCAAACTTCGCAGTATTCGGCTATAACGACGCTGTCCTGCGTGGACCTGTCCAAGATACCCCAGTTAAAGCAAGAGTTTTCCGTGCTAGCGAACAAGCTACTGGTGAGCCAGGACAATCCTTCAGCGAACGTAGATGTCGTGAGGGGCGCTTCCAATTCTGAAAAGTACGGCGGAAACTCCAAGGAAGAGGGTTACACCAACATGGTTGACCTTGGGCACCTTACTGAAAACTTGAAGGGCCAGCTCAGCGACGGCGGCCAGGGCCTTATAAACGCGCTTGAGGCGGCGGTCGTGCATAAAATAAACGGCGGCAAGAGGGAGTTCTCCTCGGGATTGTCGCTGTACTACCCTGTTGAGATATCCGCGCTGAGGCGTACGGCTTACGTGTTTATAAAGGGTTACTGCGACACCTTTGGAGTGGAGGACTACAGCCTTTACCTCCACAACCTGATCGACAGGGAGTACACTGCCGGCGGGGAACTGGTGGCCGAAGGAACGCCTGAAACTGTTTCAGCCGCGCCCCAGATAAACACGGACGGTACGCCCACCAGTGTACCCACGGTTGACCAGCAGGCGGCGAACGCAACTCCCGAACCGTCCCCCACGGACGAACCAATGCAGGAGACGTACATAGCGCTTGACGTCACGCCGAACGTGGACGAGAACGGCGTCTACAACATGACGATAAACCCCAGCTACATGGAGGAGATCAAAAACATCTACCTTTGCTTCTACATGAACGTTGACGGCGACTTAATGTCACTGGGGCGCGACAACGAATTGATCATAGACTGGAGCACAGGATACGTGGCCAGCACCTTTAAGGGCAATTGGCTAAGCATGAACGGCCGCTACGTAAGCTTTGAAATATTTGAGCAAACGGACGACTACATAATATACACAATTCCCATAGTTCTCAACGGCGAGAATTCGAACCTGCGCGTTACGTGGAGCAAAATGCCCGACGAGAACGGCGAGCACGCCGTGAGCTACGACGTGATGGGCGCGTGGGACGGCATGACGGACACGGGCGCGGCGTCGCGCATAATACGGCCGCTCCAGGACGGCGACGAGATAGCCGCGCGGCTGCAGGGCTTCAAGCAGCTTGACGACCCCGAACACCCCTTCATAGACGACCCCGTTAACGTTGTGGAGAAGATGGGTACGACCATGACGGTCGACGAGAATTTCAAAGTCGACGTTAACCCGCTCGTCGTTGGAGATTACCTCTACGGCTTCTACGTGGAAGACGTCGGCGGAGGCACGGCGGTGACTGATTTCGCGGTGCTGTCCGTTACGGACGACGGCGCGATGACGATAACCGGCTGGGCTTACGAAGCTGATGCCGGCGTTGAGGCTGATGCTACCGCTACTGCCGATGCTGAGACTGAGACTGATACAGACGTATGATAGCATACAACCGGCCGCCTTTTTTTGAAAAATCTATCGATTATATCCGCGAGGCCTGCGAGGCGGGCAAAACTTGCGGGGACGGCCATTTCACAAAAAAAGTAAGCGAGCTCCTGCTCCGGCACACCGGAACAGGAGCCGCGCTTCTTACAACATCCTGCTCGCATGCGCTCGACATGATGGCGCTCCTCATAGGCATAGAACCCGGCGACGAGGTGATAATGCCTTCTTTTAATTTCGTATCGGCGGGCAATGCCGTGGCGCTCCGGGGCGGTGTTCCCGTTTTTGTAGACGTGCGGCCGGACACGATGAACATTGACGAAAACAAAATCGAGGACGCCATAACGGATAGTACGCGGGCCATACTCGCGTTGCACTACGCCGGTGTCGCCTGCGAGATGGACGCCATAAACGCGATCGCGAAAAAACATGGTCTTATAGTGCTGGAGGATGCGGCCCAGTGCCTTATGGCAAGTTACAAGGGCAAGCCGCTTGGCTCCATGGGGACTTTCGGCGCGTACAGCTTCCATGAGACAAAGAATTACTCCATGGGCGAGGGCGGCTGCCTTCTTGTTAATGACGCCGGTTACATTGAGCGCGCGGAGATACTGCGCGAAAAGGGTACCGACAGGAGCCGTTTTTTCAGGGGGCAGGTTGATAAGTATTCCTGGCAGGACGTGGGCAGCAGTTACCTGCCGTCCGATTTGAACGCGGCGTTCCTTTTGCCCCAGCTTGAGCGCATGGAAGAGATAAATTCGTACAGGCGCAAGGTATGGAATATCTACCGTGAGCAGCTTGCGCCACTATGTGAGGCGGGTAAAATAGAGCTTCAGCACATACCACCGGAGTGCGTGCACAATGGGCACATATTTTACATCAAGTGCAAGGATATGGCGGAACGGACAGCTTACATAGAGCATATGCGGCAACGGGGAGTGATGTGCGTTTTTCACTATGTGCCATTGCACACCGCGCCAGCCGGGCAGCGCTTCGGCCGCTTTAACGGGGAGGACGAGTATACGGCCAGGGAGAGTGGACGGCTGGTGCGCCTGCCGCTTTACTACGGTATAAGCGGGGTGGACGTTGACACTGTGTGCGCGAGCACACGAGAGTTTTTCGGGGGATGAACGCAAGTATGCAAGCGAAGCTTTCATTTGTGATACCGTGCTATTGCTCACAGGAGACGATAGGTGAAGTCGTCGCCGGGATAGAGTCCGCTTTCAGCAACCGCGATTACGAACTAATCCTTGTGAACGACAGTTCGCCCGATAACACGATTAGCGTTATACGCTCGCTATGCAAAAAAAACAACCGTGTAACAGGCATAGACCTCTCGCGCAACTTTGGCCAGCACCCGGCGATAATGGCGGGGCTCCGGCGGGCAGGTGGCGATATAATCGTATGCCTGGATGACGACGGGCAAACGCCGCCTTCCCAGGCGCACCTTTTGATAGAACAGATCGAGGAGGGGCATGACGCCGCCATAGCGAGCTACCATGAAAAGAAGCACAGCTTCATAAGGAACGCGGGCAGCGGTATAAACAACAGCATGGCGAGGTGGCTCATCGGCAAGCCCAAAGAGCTGTATTTATCCAGCTACGTGGCATTAAAACGCTACGTCGTGGACGAGATATGCTCGTACACCTTCCCATACCCCTATATTTCCGGCCTGATACTGCGCGCCACCAAAGATATCGTTAACGTGGACATAGAACATAAAGAGCGTGAGAAGGGCCAGTCGGGCTACACATTCTCAAAGCTCATCGGGCTTTGGTTCAACGGGTTCACCAACTTTTCAATAAAGCCGCTCAGGATAGCAATAGTCCTGGGCGTAGTGATCGCTATTTTAGGGTTTGTAGTGGGAATATACTCGATC
>JAVBSU010000049.1:0-4346 GCA_031556555.1 Christensenellaceae bacterium | reverse complement strand
GGAAAAAGAACGGGCCATGCTCAAACATATGGTGCGCATGGCGAAAAGCATAGATATGAAGGTAGTGTGCGACGGCGTGGACACCGAGGAACAGGCGGAAATGGTCAGGAACGTGGGCTGCGACGGCGCGCAGGGCAACCTCTACAGCCCGCTGGTAAGAAGCTCGGTTTTCAAACAAATGCTTAAAAACAACTGAAACCAGCATAACCACCCTCTGTAAAGGCTGTCAAGAAAGGCTCAGGTGCTAGGGAGTAAAAACGCCGCAGGCGAAAGCGTATATATAATACTCTGAGCCTGTGGCGTTTTTAGCTGACGGCGCAGATGTCATGCCTTTATTGACAGTCTTATACTAATTCCAGCCTAAAATGCCGTATCTTTGCGATATTTTTTTCGTGCTGCTTCGTTGCTGTCCCTTGACGTAGCTGCCTGCTACGCCTGCGTGCCTGCGCCTTGCATCGCGAAAAAAATCCTCACAAATATTACTGACATTTCAAATTGGAACCAGTATTAAGTATGGGATATTTTTAATTTGCCCTTCTCCTTGCGCGTTCTCTGCAACTCTTCCGTATAAAACTTATTGTAAGTGGAGCAGCCAACCTTGCTCTGCTGTATCAGCAGTTCCAGGCAGTTATCGCAAACGGTGCAGTATTTTATGTCGGCTTCATTGCCTTCCCTGAGTTTTTTGGGCAGCAGCGGGTCCGCGAAAGACTGGCGCCCGAGGGCTATCATGTCGAGCGCGCCGCCGTCTATGCACCAGGCGCCGTACGATAGCAGCGAGCTGTCCTTTGGATCGACCGCGCAAAGGCCGTTCTTGCCGTTGCGGAAGGGTGAGAAGTTGGAACCTATTATCACGGTTTCGGGCTTCACCGCTTTTTTGAATTCCTTGGAGAAATACTGCTGCAAATAGGCGTAGTAGGGTATATGCTTGTCCACCTGCGTCAGGCTGATGGTTATGGACGGGCTGCCCGCAGACTGGACAAAGTACTGCGCGCCACGCTCCTCAAGGCCTTTTAAGAGCGATATAGGCTCGGTCAGGTCTATAATGGGCGAGTCGGGCCCTTCCGTACCGAAGCCGCCAGGGAAGCCTTCCCACGCCGAGATTTTTGATCCTATCAGGAAGTTCTTGTCGTTGACGGCTTTTTGTATGCGCTCGTAAAGGTCGAAGGCGAAGCGGCTGCGGTTTTCCCACGCTCCGCCGTACTTCCACTTCCTGTCGTTATAAGGCCGCAAGACCTGCGAGCCGAGGTAGCCGTGGCACAGCTTCATGTCTATGCCGTCCGCCCCCGCGTTGCGGGCTATCACGGCTGCGGTTACGAAGTCGTCCATGATCTTATCGATTTCTTCTTCGCTTAAAAGGTCGCCGCCGTAGCCGTACAGCGGCTTTACCGTCACGCGGCGCGAGAATTTGGGATTTGAAAGTTCCCCCGAATGGGTGAGCTGGAATACGAAAAGCGACTTGGGATTCGCTTCTTTAACTTTTTTAACAAAAGCGGTAAGCGCTTTTTCGTTCTGCGGCATGATCGTGAGCTGGTTGTCGCGCGAACGGCTTTCCTTTGTTATGGATATGGCCTCAAGGGTTATCATGCCGGAGTCGCCTTCGGCCAGCTTGCGGTAACGGTCTTCCGTTATAGAGGACGGATTGCCGCTCTCGTCCTCGTCGTTGCACTCCATGGCCTGAACGAAAAACCTGTTCTGCGCTTCTCTGGCCCCAATTTTTATAGGGGATAGCAGTGTTTCTCTGTAACTCATGTGCGTCACACTCCTGATTCTTTATTTTTTTGCTGGGAAATAAGCATCTCCCTGATTTCCTTCAACAACGCGATGTCTTCGGGCACAGGCTCCTCTATATCCCTTTTTCTCTGTACCCGCTTGAATATCCTGAATATTATGAATATCAACACGGCCAGGACTAAAAAATCCAGGCAGTTCTGGAGGAACAGGCCGAGCTGTATTTGCAGCCCTCCGGTTCCCGCCTGTGCGAACAGCGTCACCGTGTAGTCGCTCAGGTCGAAGCTGCCCAGCAAAAAGCTGACAAAAGGCATGAGGATATTGTCCAAAAGGGATTTTATGAGGTTGGCGAAAGCCGTAGCTATGACAACGCTGACCATTGTCTCCATAAAATTGCCCTTGAACACAAACTGGTAAAACGCCGAAGCCAGCCGTTTTTCCTTGCGTATGAACTTTTTCATGTTTTTGGCTGACGGTTTTTCCATTGCTTTCCCCAAACTATTTATTATCTCAATTATAACGCAGGCAGGCGCATAATGCCATGACTTTTGTTTGCCTGTTGACATGGAGTATCTTAACATTGTTTTAGACTTGTATATTCTTTTTTAAAATATTATGAACACTGGGCGCGCGTTTGCATTGGGCGGCGCATTAGTGGTATAATTACACCGCACAACCGCTATGACCGGTATGCGCTAAAGAGGGAGGATTACGATGAAACCTTTTAAGTTTTCTATAAAACCTGGCAAGACTTTGCTTTGCGTCTTTTTGGCGGCGCTGCTCGTGCTGTCAATGCCGCTCATGAGTTTTGCCGAGGAACCGCCGCCGGAAGAACCGCCGCAGGCTGATAGCCAGGCCCCGGCTGCCGTGGAAGGGGAGACCCCCGCGCCGGTGGACGAGGGACAGACTGAAGAACCGGCCCCGCCGTCCGGACAGAGCGAGAGCCCCGCGCCGTCCGAAGGAGAACCGGATGGCGAGGTGGATAAGCAGGAGAGCGGTCCTGTCGTTTTGACGCCAAAGGGCGAATACCCAGCGGCGATTACGGTTGAACAGGGAACCGCTCAGGAAAATATAGGACTGCCGGCGGCCATCGCGGCAACGGACGCGAACGGCGCTGAAACAGAGCTGCCCTTAGTGTGGTCGGCTGAGAACTACGACCCGGCGGCGCCGGGCGGTTACGTGTTCACTCCCGCCCCCGCGGAAGGCTTTGCGTTGGCGGAAGGCGCGGCGTTGCCCCAGGTTACGGTCAGCGTTGTCCCCCCGCTGGGGCCTGTGCTCAGCACGGCGGAGCAAATCGACTTAACTGACGGAGAAAGAGAATTAAAGCACGCGGCCGATAACTCGGGAGGCGTGTATTCATACGACCCGGCAACCGGCGCGCTGACCATTGAAAGCAGCGTCGCCATCACGGGGATCTATACTCCCGCGGACGGAGTGCCCATCCGCCATATAGTAATGGGCGCGGGATTTTCGGCTGAGAGCGTGCTTACGCTCAACGACGCCGTGCTGGACATAGCGGCGAACCCGTCCTTCGCGGCCATAGACATGGGCGGCGCGGCGGCGTTCTCCATTAGCATGGTGGGCAAAAACGTGCTGCGCGGCGGAGCCGGACAGCCCGCGATACTCACGCCCGAAGGGTGCGAATTGAGCGTTAGCGGCGAAGGCTCCCTTCTTGCGCTGGGAGGCGCGGAGTCCGTTGGCATAGGCGTGGGCGCTACCGCCGTGGCTGAGGAAGCCGCGGCCGGGAAGTTCATGCTGTCCGGCGGCTTTGTAACAGTTCAGGGCGGCGGTGAAGCCAACGATGTAAACGCCACAATAAAATTCGACGGAGGCAGCCTGTGGCTGGTCAACGGAAGGTATACCGGAGCATCGGACGCGGAGGACGCGTCCACTTATCCCGTGACTGTGGACGCGGCTGAAGCGGGCGGCGAAGCGCTTTACGGATACCAGCTTTCGGATGACGGATACTCAGGAGTAGTGAAACTCGTTTCAGGGCCTGATGCGCCCGAGAACGAACACCTCGTGGAAGGATTTGAGCTCGCGGCAGGTTTTCCCGAAAACGCGGCGGCTTTCATATGGATGACCGAGGGCAGCCACGAGGGAATAAGCGCGGTTAATGGAGAGACGGTTTTTGAGGGCGTTGCCGGCGTTACGGCTGAGGGCGGCGAACTTGTGTTTGCGCCCGAACCCGAGCCTACACCGGAACCCACACCCGAACCAACACCGGAGCCTACACCTGAGCCGACTCCCGAACCAACACCGGAGCCTACGCCTGAGCCTACACCGAAGCCGACGCCTGAGCCTACACCGGAGCCGACGCCTGAGCCTACACCTGAGCCGACGCCTGAACCCACACCCGAACCAACACCGGAGCCTACTCCCGAGCCAACTCCAAAACCAGCGCCTGAGCCTACGCCAATAGCGAAGCCGGCGCCAACTGCCACAGCCACGCCTGATTCCGAGTACAAGCTCACGGTTACGGGCGGAACGGGCAGCGGCGAATACAAGCCGGGCGACGAAGTCGAACTCGTGGCGGATGTGCCCGGCGGCATGGTATTCCTGTACTGGGATATGAGTGAGGCCGATATGCGCGCCTCGCTGGAAGACAGTGGAAGAGT
>JAVBSU010000104.1:0-4847 GCA_031556555.1 Christensenellaceae bacterium | reverse complement strand
CAGCACGGAATCGAAGCCGGGCGTGACGTTCATCAGCGATTCGCCCATCATCATTGTGGGCGCGCCGCAGGCTATTTCGACAGGCTCCTTGACTTTGAGTATGTCGCCCCGCGAGTCCGCCCCGTTCTTCCCATTTTCCCGGCACAGCATGTGCGTGAGCTCGTCCATGTGTGCATCCAGAAGATCCCTGAACTTGAACAGCACCTGCACCCTCGCTGCGCAGGGAGTGTCCGCCCAGGCGGGGAAGGCGCCGTGCGCGGCGCGTATTGCCGATCTTACCTCTCCTTCGGTACAGCAGGGCGTCCGCGCTATGACTTCGCCGGTGCTCGGGTCGTAAATATCCATGTATCTATCGGCGGCGGAGTCCACGTAATTGCCGTTTATAAACGGTTTCAGCTTGGTAATTTCCATATTCCTCTCCTTATTCTAATTAACGGTACATTGATTTTAGGATGTGATTGCGTATTTGAGTGCTACAACTGAATTATATTGAAAATAGATGAGATTGTCAATGTAATTTTTATAGAATTACATATTTTTTACACTGTCCCGCTCTGTCAGTGACGGATAGTAAACCACCTTTTTTTTCTTCTCGGCGGGATGGTATATCCTTTCGATCAGGAGGTTACCGGCCGCCGCGCCCATAAGCCGCGCATCGCAACTGACGGAGCTTAAACGCACCTTCCCGTTTACGCAGGCGGGCGTGTTGTCCGTGCACACAACGCTCACATCGCCGGGGATGTTGCGCCCGTTTTCCATAAAAACATCCACCATGGCAGCCGCCATAAAATCATTGGCGCTGTACACGGCCGTTACGTCCGGTTTGTTTTTCATTATGTAGTGCGCGAATTCAATGCCCGAGTTCTCAAGCAGGCCGCCGTGGAACACGAGGCTGCCGTCAAATTCAATGCCGTTCTCACTAAGGCAGTCCGTGTACCCCCTCAGCCTGTCGGCGCAGGCGGTGGAGTTTTGCGGCCCTCCTAAGTGGGCGATCCTTCTGTGCCCGCTGTCTATAAGGTGTTTCGTCGCTATGTAACCGTTCATGTAATTGTCCATGCACACGATGTCCATGTCCAGCGCTTTTATGTACCTGTTTAAAAAGACTATGGGCATGCCGGTGGATTTTATGAGGCCCACTATGCGCTTTCCCGCCATAACGTTAAGCATTATGACGCCCGCGAAGCCGTGCTCTATCGCGTACTGGAGGTAATCTTCCTCCCTTTTGTGGTCGTACATTGTGTCCGCGATGAGCGTGTTAAATTTTTTCGGGCCCGTCCGCTCCTCTATCCCTCTTATATAGCTTATGTAAACCTGGCTGCTTATGTCCCCGCATATTACAAGGACACTGGGGGACGCCGCCCTGGAGTTTTTCCTGCCTTCGCGGTATTCGTAGCCGGTATCCGCTATCGCCCTGGCTATTTGCTCCTGGGTCTCGGGTTTTACATAGCCCCGCTTCGTAAGGTAGCGGGACACCGTGGCGACGGAAACGCCGGAGGCCGCGGCGACATCTTTAATAGTCGTTTTCATAGCTAGAATACTAATTGGTTGGGACAGATATGTCAAGTATCCTTATGTAAATAATATGATAACTATATCTTTGTTACATGTAATATATTATAATAATTATTGACAGCAGCCTCTCCATACGCTAATATATTAACATCAAAACACACCATGTTTCATTTCCAGAGCATTCAATATCCGAAGTTTGCAGCGGGCCATATGAAAGTTATTAATAAGGTATCCCTGAGCATACCGCCAATATAGAACTGTAGGAGGAACAAAATGGACTATAAGACGATCGAAGAGGGAGTAAGGGGCAAAGCGGCCTTTGTAACGGGCGGCACCATGGGCATTGGCAAAGCCTGCGTGCGGGTCTTTTGCGCTGCGGGCATGAACGTCGTCACCGTGGGGCGCAGCGTGGACAAGGGTGAAGCGCTCGCCGCGGAAATAAATGCCGAAGGGCGCGGCAAGTGCGTTTTCTACGAGTGCGACGTGACTGACTTCGACCGCCTGAGGGAAGTCATAGACCTTACCGCCAAGGAATTCGGCAGGCTGGACGTGCTCGTCAACTGCGCCGGCTATTTCCCGCTGCAGGTACCCATAGACATGACGAGTGTGGAAGATTTCAAAGCCGTGCTGGAGTGCAACCTCGTGGCTTACTTTGTCGCGGCAAAGCAAGCGCTGCCCTATCTGCGCACCTCCAAAGGGAATATCATAAACGTGGGCAGCGTTCTTGGAACAACGGGCGACGAGGGCTCCTCCGCCTACAGCGCTACCAAGGGCGGCATACACACCATGACGCGCACCATGGCCATAGACGAAGCGCGCAACGGAGTAAGGGTGAACGAAATAAAGCCCGGCCACATCTGTACCGAAATGTTCGAGCTCACCACCGAGCGCCAGCAAGATAAAGAAGGCTTTATAAAGTATTCGGACGGGCTGCAATGGATGGGGCGCGGAGGAAGCGCGGAAGAATGCGGCTACGCCATGCTGTTCCTGGCCAGCGAATGGGCCAGCTTCATAACGGGCATAGAGCTGCACGTTACGGGCGGTTTTGAGATAGGCGAAGGCCCCAAGGTTCCCAACCCCTACCTCGCATGGGGCAAGATGGAGAAAAAATAGTGAAAGCGCTGGTGAAGTACGCCAAAGGCGAAGGGAACGTGGAGGTTCGCGACGTGCCCCGCCCCGAACTTTGCGGCGATAACTGGGTCATAGTGAAAGTCGCGGCCTGCGGCATTTGCGGCACGGACATACACGTGTGGCAGGAAAAATTCCAGAATTGGCCGCCAGTCATACTCGGCCACGAGTTCTCGGGCGAGATAGTGGAGGCGGGCAGCGGTGTCACAAGGTTTAAAGTCGGCGACAGGGTCGTGGCCGAACCCAACACGGGCGGCTGCGGTATGTGCTCATACTGCCGCACGGGAAACATGCACCTCTGCCCCCAGAAGCTCACCATGGGCTGGCGCATAAACGGCGCCATGACGGAGCTCACAGCTCTGCCCGAGCTTGTGCTGCACCGCATACCCGATAACGTCGGTTACACGCTGGCCGCGCTGTGCGAGCCGCTTGCCGTGGCCGTATACGCCGTGGCCGAGCGCGGCGGGATCGACATAAACGACGTGGTGCTTGTGCAGGGCTGCGGGCCGATAGGCATACTCTCCGCCTACATGGCTAAAATGCTGGGCGCGAAGACAGTTATTATAACCGGCGTGAACGCGAGCGAGCCGAAGAGGCTGCCCGCCGCGCTCGCCGTGGGCGCGGACATCGCCGTCAACGTGCAGAAGGATAGTCTTGATAAAGTGATCAATGAGCTCGCTCCCGGCGGCGTCGACGTGCTTATAGAGAGCAGCGGCGTAGCGCCAGTGATAGAATCCAGCGTCAAATACCTTAAAAAAATGGGCAGGCTCATAGCGCTGGGCATACCGCCCGGCTCCGTGTGCTTTTCCTGGGACCAGGCCGCTCTCAAAAACATCGACGTGCGCTTCAACATGAGCTCGTCCTATTCAGCGTGGGATAAGGCGCTTGACCGCCTCTCCAAAGACGGGGATATGTTAAGCAAAATCATAACGGATGGCGGCGGCATCGATAACTGGGAGCAATGCTTTAATGATTTATTGAGTGAGAAGGATATCAAGACGGTGTTCACGTTTTAGGGCATTAGGGCTCCGCCCTAACCCGCTTAAGAATCTCCCAAAACGCGTTATAATTGTTTAGTATGGCTCACGAAGTGAGCCGGGTCAAGGGCCGACTGGCCCTTGTGGGGTTCTTAGGGGCAACGCCCCTAAGCAGGATTCTCAAGGGCGGAGCCCTTGAGCCGCCGGAGGCAAACAATTATGAAAAACTACTTGGAATGGATGGCAAGCGAGACGGACACCACGTGGTGGAACGACTCGGCTGTGCCGCGTGAAATAGACGAAGCCATAGCGAGCGGAGCGATAGGCGTCACGACCAACCCTGTGCTCACGTACAAGGCGCTCACTGCCCAGCCGGAGCTGTGGGCGGACGAGGTTGCTAAAATACCCGATACGCTCCAGCCCGAAGAGCGCGCCGAGGCGATTTTAAGGCTGGTCGCGGTTGCGGCCGCGAAAAAATTCGAACACATTTACAAAGAAACCAAGGGACAGCACGGCTACGCGCTGGGGCAGCTCAACCCTGCCATTTGCCACGACACGGAACTTATGCTTGCGCAGGCGCTGCGTTACTGCTCGTGGGCGGATAACATCGCCGTTAAACTTCCCACCGTCAAATCCGCGCTGCCCGTGATAGAGGAACTGGCCGCGCGCGGCATCGCGGTGTGCACAACGCTGAACTTTTCCGTATCGCAGGGGCTGGCGGCGGGCGAAGCGTACGAGCGGGGCGTCATTCGCGCAAAGGAGGCTGGCATTGCCGTAAAACCGTGTTTTGTGGTGCAGCAGGGCGGCCGCCTGGACGAATACCTTTTAGAAACCGCAATTGACAACGGAACCGGCATCGACCCGAAAGATATTGAAAGCGCGGGCAACGCGGTGTGCAAAAAGCTTTACACGCTCTTTGTGGAACGCGGTATAAGCGCTAAAATAATGCCCGCGGGCCTTAGAACCGTTAAGCACCTCACAGACATGGTGGGCAGCGATATGGTGTTCTCCCTCCAGCCGAGGGTTCAGCGGATGGTTATTGAAAGCGGCCCGCCCCGCGAACTCAAAATAGATGAATCCATACCAGCGGACGTCATCGGCCGACTTAGGAAGATAAAGGAATTTGAGCGGGCGTACGAAGAGGGCGGCATAGCTCCCGAGGACTTCATAACCTTCGGTGTTACGCAAAAGACGCTGTCACAGTTTTTCTGGACAGGCTGGTTCCCGCTT
>JAVBSU010000066.1:0-4628 GCA_031556555.1 Christensenellaceae bacterium | reverse complement strand
TAGCGGTTAATCCTTTCCTCTGGCGTTTTTGTTTTCGCAACCAAAACTTTACCAGTTTTTTGGATTTTCCGCTTCTTTATTTTCTTACCCCCTGTATCACATCATTGTACTACCTACATCACTACTTCAATCAACATAATTCGTGGCTATCCTGTCCACCGCTATTTCACGCATAGAAGGCGCGTCGCCGTAGCCAAGGCCAACCCGGAGACCGCCTCAGCTTCAATACCTCCGTGAATTCCATTTCTTAATGCTCCTTTCGTTTTATACTAATCCCAACCTAAAATGCCGTATCTTTGCAGTCTTTTCCCGCGCTGCGTCGTTGCCGCCCCTTGACGTAGCTGCCTGCTACGCCTGCGTGCCTGCGCCTTGCATCACGAAGAAAATCCTCACAAATCTTACTGACATTTCAAATTCGCACTAGTATATATCCCCGCTCTCCTAAAGTTTTATGATTTTAGGAACTATTCCCGCCTCCGTAATTATCAGCACGGCGACGCTCATATCCCCACGCGTGTCTTCGCCCGCGCTGCCCGGGTTAATAAGCCAGACGCCGTCCACATACTCAGTATACGCCATGTGCGTATGGCCGAACAGTATGCCTTTCGCGCCATGCTCCTGCGCGTAGTAAAGCGCCCTGCCGTACGAATACTTGACGTTCAGCCTGTGCCCGTGCGTCAGGATTATTTTATTGCCTTTTATGGCGACTTCCTCGAATTCGGGCGCGTCCGCGGAAC
This sequence comes from Christensenellaceae bacterium, assembly GCA_031556555.1. Taxonomy (GTDB): domain Bacteria; phylum Bacillota; class Clostridia; order Christensenellales; family Christensenellaceae; genus UBA5399. The sequence continues at coordinate 3,891 of JAVBSU010000066.1, read as the reverse complement.
CGTCGCAGTTGCCCCTTACGTATATGACCTGCGTATCGGGCATATGGTTGGCAAGATAGCTGGCGTCTCGCACATTGTCACCCAAATGGAACAGGTAATCCATGTCTCCGTAAGTTTCAACTATCTTTTTAAGGCTTGATTTGTTCCGGTGCGTATCGCTCACAACAAGCGCTTTTTTCGCTTTCATTCACATCCGCTCCGCTATCTCTTCCTTGAGCCTTTTGAGCGCCTTGCCCCTGTGGCTTATCTCGTTCTTAACATCGGAACCGAGCTCCGCGAAGGTCTTTTTATGCGCCTCGCTGTAGAATACGGGATCGTATCCAAAGCCGTTCTCTCCCCTGGGCATGCCGATTATCACTCCCCTTACGACGTCCTCCACGTAAAGCGTCTCAACCCCGCCGTTTGCCAGCACGAGCGCGCACACGAACATCGCGTTGCGGTTTGTTTTGTCTTTCATCATTTCAAGAAGCTTGTTGAGGTTTTCCTCGTCGTTTGAACCTTCTCCCGCGAAACGCGCGGAAAAAACGCCCGGAGCGCCATCCAGCGCCTCCACGCACAGGCCGGAATCGTCCGCCAGCACGTCGCCCGGCACGAGCCTGCTTATCTCTATGGCTTTTTTCGCCGCGTTCTCGTGAAATGTCTCGCCGTCCTCTATGACTTCGATATTTATCCCGGCGTCTTTGAGCGACAGCACCTCGCCGTAGAACCCGCCCATGAGCTGCTTGATTTCGGCCACTTTGCCCGCATTGTTAGAAGCAATTATAAGTCTTTTCATACGTATCCTCCGTTTGTTTTCAGTTTATCATATTTCTGCATGGCATACAATTGTGCCCGGGCAAGCGCCCGGAGGCATGCCGCGTGATATTCGTATGCAGAGCCACATCATGTGTCCTCACGTTATTTACCCAGAACTATTTTACACTAACTGTGCTATAATTACCTTATGCTAAAATTTAAGTATCTGGGAGAAAACAATGACTCTTGACGGACTCACGCTGCACGCGGTTGTGGCAGAACTAAAAAAATCACTCGTGGGCGCGAAGGTACAAAAGGTGCTCATGCCCAGCAAAGAAGAAATAGTATTGCAGCTATACTCCGCCTCAGGGGGCAACGTCAAGCTGGCTATTTCAGCGGACGCGGGCGGCTGTTCGCTGTACCTTAGTTCCGCGCAACGGCAGAACCCTAAAACCCCTCCCTCCTTCTGCATGCTGTTGAGGAAACATTTAAGCAGCGCCACCATTGAGGATATCGAACAGGACGGACTTGACCGCGTGGCAATAATAACTTTTGCCGCCAAGGACGAACTCCTGCATAAGGTCACTCTAAAGCTCATAGTCGAGATAATGGGTAAGTACTCCAATATAATCCTCACTGGCGATGAGGGCAGGATAATAGACAGCATAAGGCGCGTGCCGCTGGATGTGAGCAGCAAGCGCCAGATACTGCCCGGCCTTACCTACAGCGACCCGCCCCAGAAAAAATACAACCCGCTCGCCCTCCTCCTTCCCACCATAAGCGGGCTTTTGGAAGCGGGCGAAGATACGCGCATAGCTACACGCATAAGTTCCGTACTGGGCGGAATATCTACGAAGACGGCGGACGAGATGCTTTACCGCGCGGATATCGGCGTTGAGTACACGAGCGCTCTCAATCAGGACAAGGCGCTAAAGCTTGCCTCCACGATAAAGTCGTTCCTTGACGGGGCTATAGGCAATCCCCTGCCCTGCGTCCAGCTCAACAGCGACGGGCTGCCCGTGTTTTTCTCGTGCGTCCCCTACGAAACTTACCCCAGCGTAACGCGCGTGGAGTTTAAAACCTGCAACGCCATGCTGGACTACTACTACACGCGCCGGGCAGAGATGTTCAGGCTTACACAGCAAAAGGACGCGCTCAGTAAATCCATAGCGAAAATCCTCGCGCGTGTGGAGAAGCTCATAAACATCTACCAGGCGAGCATTGATGACAGCGTGCGAGCGGCAAAATTCCAAAAGCGCGCCGATCTCATAACGGCCAACCTGTACCGCCTCAAAAAAGGCATGAAGGATTTTATTGCCACGGATTACGAAACGGGCGAAGACGTGAGCGTAGCGCTGGACGTATCCTTAACTCCCCAACAGCTTGCTCAGAAGCTATACAAAAAAGTCGCCAAAGCCAAAAAGGCGGCCTCCATGAACAGCGAAAAGCTCAAAAGCGCCCTGGATGAGCAGGAATTCCTGCTGGGCGCGCTGCACTACGCGGAAAACGCCCAGGGAACGGACGATATAGAAGATATAAAGCAATCGCTCGTAAAGGCCGGTTACCTGTCCGCCCCGCCCAAGAGCGCGAAAGCCTCAAAGGCCGGGAGCGGCGAATCCCTCCCGCTAAAATTCACCTCGCCGTCCGGCTATGAAATATACGTGGGCAAAAACGACAGGCAGAACGATATACTGACAATGCACACCGCATCAAAGGACGACATATGGTTCCACGCCCAGAAAATACCCGGCTCCCACGTGGTCTTGATGAGCAAAGGAACGCCGCTCAACGAGATAGACGACAAGACGGTGGAGTACGCGGCGCAGCTCGCTGCTTCCCATTCCCGCGCCCGCCACTCAGGCAAGACGCCCGTTGACTACACTGAGCGCAAAAACGTAAAAAAACCCCCGGGCGTGCGCCCGGGGAAGGTCATTTACGACAATTACTATACTATTTACGTGGACGCGAATCTGTGATTATGCCTCCGGCGGCTTAAGAACCTTTTGCTAACGCCCAAAGGTTCTTAAGAATCTCCAAAACGCGTTTTGCCAAAAAACAAAACATTCTTAATAGTTTTCTTACTTGTCCCGCAGCTTGAATCTTTCCACCATGCTTTGGAGCACCTGCGCCTGGCTGTTGAGCTCTTCGCTGGATGCGGCGCTCTCCTCCGCCGTGGCGCTGTTATGCTGCACTACTTCCGCCACCTGGTCTACCGCCGTGCTTATCTGGGACAGCGAATCGGACTGCATGTTGGACGAGCCGGCTATAGCCTCAAGTGAACGGCTGGTCTCTTCGATACCCTCCACTATTTCGGTCAGCGACTTTTCGGTGAGCGCGGCTATGCCGGCGCCCGCCTCAGCTTTTGCTATGGTATCGGATATGAGGCTGCCCGTCTCCTTAGCCGCTTCCGAACTCTTGGCGGCAAGGTTCCTCACCTCTTCGGCCACAACGGCGAACCCTTTGCCGTGAGCGCCCGCCCTCGCGGCTTCCACGGCCGCGTTGAGCGCCAGTATGTTAGTCTGGAAGGCGATGTCGTCTATCACCTTTATAACTTTGTTGATATTGTTGCTGGCTTCGTTTATATCGTTGACGGCGCTTATCATGTCCTGCATCTGACCGCTGCCTTTTTCCGCGGTAGTCCTCATGTTTTCTCCGAGGCGCGCGGCGTCTTTGGCCAGTCCGGCGTTTTCTTTTGTGCGCTCCGAAACTTCGGAAAGCGACGCGCTCAGTTCCTGGATCGAAGACGCCTGCTCCGTAGCGCCCTGCGCGAGGGTTTGCGCCCCGGCGGCAAGCTGCGCCCCGGCGTTTGATACCATGGACGTTGAATCGTGTATGTCTGAGAACATTGAGTTGAGGTTGTCCGCCATCCTCTTAAGCGCAATGCTCATAGTGTCTTCGCCGGAGACAGGCTTTACGTCAACGGTAAGATCGCCTTGCGACACCGCCTCAAGGTCGTCGCTCAGGGCGACCAGGCGCTGCGCGAGCTCATAGAACTCTGTGAGCGACTGCCCTATCTCGTCCCCGGAAGCCGCCATCTTTGTAAGGCCCTGCAATTCTTCCTCTGTGGGCCGCAGCCTTCCCGTATTCCTCACTATGGATATGAATCCGTTGAGCATGTTCACGGGGGCCGTGATGCTCTTCGTCACCCTGCGCGAT
>JAVBSU010000156.1:0-3595 GCA_031556555.1 Christensenellaceae bacterium | reverse complement strand
CTTCCGGCGACGGCGGCTACCCCAGAGGCGGCTCGCTCGAGATGGCGCGCCGCATGGCCGGTAAATACGCGGAGCTGGGCGGAGAAATAAGCTATTCCACAAAGGTGGATCAAATCGTCATGAAAGACGGCAGGGCCACGGGCGTTATGGTAAATGGCGAGACGATTGGCGCGGACGCCGTCGTGGTTACAGTGGATACTCTCGCCGCGGTGGATAGTCTTTTCTCTCCTCCGCTTGACGAACCGTGGGTGCGCGGGCTCAAGGCCAGCGCCGTGCCGCTGTGCTGCACATTCATCGGGCTTGGGATAGAAGCGGATCTTTCGGGCATGCCCGAAAACCTGTTCTTTCCTGTGGAACCGTTCGAATACGCGGGCAAAGATGTTACTCTGCTGGGCATGAACAATTACGCCGCTTTCGAAGGGTACGCGCCAAAAGGCGCCTCCGCCGTGACCCTTGTCATCATGGGCGATACGTACGGTTACTGGAAGCGGGCAAAAGAAGACGGCTCGTACGCGCAAAAGAAACAGAATCTCGTACAAACCGTGGTACAGAGGCTGAACCTCGCCTACCCCCAAACAGAAGGCAAAGTGGCAGCGACCGATGTGGCCACGCCGCTGACATACGAGCGCTACTGCGGCACGTATCACGGGTCTTGGATGTCGGTTCTGGGCGCAGGCAACGCGCGGCAGATGTACCCGTTAAAATCCGAAACAATACGCGGCCTGTACTTCGCGGGCCAGAGGACAATGCTGCCCGGCGGCCTGCCCGTCGCCCTCGCCACCGGCCGCACGGCTGTTCAGCACCTGTGCCTCGATTCCGGCGCCGTGTTCCAGGGCGCAACGTAACACTGATTTATCTATTATGGATGCTCGTCCAGAAACTTGTTGAACTTCTTTTCGCCAAATATCTCGTTGGTGACGAACTCCCCGTTGTAGAAAAAGCTGTACGTCGTGAAGGGCGAGGGAGCGTTTTGCGCCTGCTCCATCGTCTCTATTTTGCGCAGGACTACGGTTCGCCCCCTCTCTTTGGCTATGTCCCTTATGAGCGGCGCGTATTTGTCCGTGTGCGGGCACTGGTTAGTATAGTAGAGCGCCATCCCCTGCTCGCCGGTTTTACCGTTCTTCGCGCAGTCCTTAAACTTTGGAACGGGCGCGGATTCATCAAAGGGCAGGTAAAGGAGTTCGTAGTACGGCCGGGCGGTGTCCGCCAGCTTGAAACCCTTGTACATAAGATACTTTGGGTCGGACAAAAACGGCATCTTTTTGCCGGATGATATCGCGGTTATACCGTGCTTGCCTTGCGCCTTCGCGTCTGCGGCGCATTCCGCCAGCAGTTTGTTCGCCCAGCCCTGCCCCTTGTACTGGCCGGATACCCAAAAACAGTTTATGTGCATGCAGCCATCCGCTTCTATGGGGTACCACGCCTTTTCGGCGGGCATGTACTCTATGAACACTTTGCCACGCGCGTCCAGCCGTTTGAATACCAGCCCGTCGCTAAACCGCTCCGTCATCCACGCTTTCTTGGACGACACGCACGTTTCGCCCTTCTTATCCGAAATTGCGCAGCAAATGTGCTCGTTCGCTATATTTTCCGCTGTCACGCTTATTATATCCACGCCACACTCCTTTTGTAATCTTTGAGCATAGTATAACACACAAACCATGACACCAGTGCGTCACGGTTTGTGTGCCGGATAGAATTAATATTTTCAGACGCTGTCCTTGAGCGCGGCGCAGCCTTCTTCTCCCGTGCGCACCTTTATTGCGTTCTCCATGTCGTATATAAAGATCTTGCCGTCTCCGATATTTCCGGTGTAGAGGGCTTCTTTCGCCGCGTCCACAACTTTTTGGACGGGCGTTTTACATACCACAACCTCCACCTTCACCTTTGGCAGCAGGTTGATATCCACCGGGATACCGCGGTAATACTCGCTCCTTCCCTTCTGCATGCCGCAGCCCATTACGTTTGTTACCGTCATGCCCGTTATGCCTATGGCGTTCATCGCCTCCTTGAGCGCTTCGAACTTGGTCTCGTTCGCCACTATAACTACTTTTGTTAACTTGTCGCCTTCAGCGGTTCCATAGGCAGCCTTTGCGCCCTTAACCCGCTCTACGGGAACAGCGGCTTCGACGGGCGCGCTGCCCGGCGCGGCGAAATTATCCACCACAACTCCCTCTGCCGTAACCATGGGCATGAAGTCCGCGTAGCTGGTTTCCAGCCCGTGCTCGTGTATGTCGAGCCCTTCAAGCTCCTCGCTGCTGCTGACGCGCAAGCCGATCGTCTTCTTTATTAGCAGGAACACGAGCGCCATTGAGCCTAAAACCCAGCCCGCAACGCTCAGCACTCCCAGCGCCTGCACTCCCAGCATGGCAGCGCCGCCGCCGTACAGCAGCCCGCCGTCCACGGCGAAGAGCCCCACGCACAGCGTTCCCACGGCCCCGCAGAAACCGTGTACCGCGACCGCGCCGACAGGGTCGTCCACCTTGAGCTTCCTGTCCACAAACTCCACGCCGAATACAACCACAAACCCGCTTATCAGGCCTATCATCGCCGCGCCAACAGGCGAGACCACATCGCAGCCGGCCGTTATGCCGACCAGTCCCGCGAGCGCCCCGTTGAGCGTCATGGAAACGTCCGGCTTTTTGTAACGCACCCAGGTTATGCACATAACCGCCGTGGCCGCGGCCGCCGCCGATATGTTTGTGGTTACAAAAATTGAGGATACTTTTTCAGCCTGCCCCTCCATCCCCAGAGTGGAAGCGCCGTTGAACCCGAACCACGCGAACCAGAGGATGAACACGCCCAGCGCCGCAAGCGTGAGGTTGTGCCCCAGTATAGCCTTGGGTTTGCCGTCTTTGCCGTACTTGCCTATGCGCGGGCCAAGTATCGCCGCGCCCACAAGCGCAGCCATTCCGCCCACAAGGTGCACTGCCGTTGAACCCGCAAAGTCGTGGAAGCCCATTTCGGCAAGCCAGCCGCCGCCCCATATCCAGTGTCCTGAAATGGGGTATATCAATAAGCTGATGATGAGGCTGTACAGGCAGTAAGCGGAAAACTTCGTACGCTCCGCCATCGCCCCCGAAACGATAGTTGCCGCCGTAGCGCAGAACATCGTCTGGAATATGAAGAAAGCGCCGGGCGGGACGTTGGCCGGAGTGGCTATGGACTGCCCCATGAAGTAAATATCCGGCGAACCGGCGTAAGTTATTATTGACGTTCCGAACATTATCCCAAAGCCCACCAGCCAGTAAGCGGTAGAGCCTATCGCAAAGTCCATAAGGTTTTTCATGACTATATTTCCCGCGTTTTTCGCGCGCGTCAGGCCCGCTTCGACCATTGCGAAGCCTGCTTGCATGAAAAACACCAGGACCGCGCCCAGCAGTATCCATACAGTGTCGATAGATGAAAACATAATAACCTCCTGAAATATTTAAAATTTATGATAAAAGGCGCGCGCCTTATCCATCACACACTGAGTATATAAAAACCGTCCGTGCCTTGTCAATATATTTTTGCAATTTTTAATTTTAAATATTTCATTATTTACTCTATATACCGATATTTACCTGTTTTTAAATTATTATCTGCAATATTA
>JAVBSU010000012.1:0-7113 GCA_031556555.1 Christensenellaceae bacterium | reverse complement strand
CAGCGTCTATCAGCGCGAGTTGTCCGTCGTCCGCGCCCTTTTGCCGCCCAAAGGTATAGGCCGCGCCGTCGGGGCCGTACAGTGGGTTGTCCACGTCGCAGGCTATGGTTATACTCACATCGTCCAGCACGCCGCGCTGCGGCTTCTCGATTTTTGAAACCTTCGCCATGTTTGCCGCGGTTGGCTCCAACTCCGCGCCCGTACCGTCCAAAAAGCGGTAACCCAGCGCGTGGGCGCAGCCGAGGCCGCAGTCGTTTGTGGCGCTGCCGCCTATGCCCATGACAATGTTTTTGCCTAGCTTCGCGGCTGTTATCAATAACTCGCCCACGCCCTTCGTGGTAGCGTGCAGCGGGTCGGGCGCGCCGCCCATAAGCGGAAGACCGGCGCAGGAAGCCATATCCATGACAATGCTGCCGTCGCCCATCACCGCGTATTTTGCCGTGACAGGCAGATGCTTGGGCCCCGTTACCTCGGCGTATTCCGCCTGCCCGGGCAGCGCCTTAAGGTAGCTGTCCGTAAGCCCCTCGCCGCCGTCCGAAACGGGTATGCAAACAATATCCGCATCGGGAACGTGTTCCAATATCACGCCCTTCCAGATAGAACATACGTCATCCGCGCCGATGGTGCCCTTGAAGGAGTCGGGTGCGAGCAAAAAGTTCTTAAGCATCCTCGGAAGCTCCAGTCTGTTTTTTTATGGATTCACGACGTTTACGGCTTTTCCATTGATGTAAGCCGCAAGATTGGAAACTGCCACGTCCATCAGCCGCTGCCGGGACTCCTTCGGCGCCCAGGATATGTGCGGCGTTATTATGCAGTTCCTGGCCTTGAGGAGCGGGTTATTGTCTTCTATTGGCTCGGTGCAGGCGACGTCCAGCCCGGCCGCGTATACCTTGCCGGAGTTGAGCGCATCCGCAAGATCCTGCTCGTTTACAAGCGGCCCGCGGCTGTTGTTAATTATTATTACGCCGTCCTTCATCTTTGCTATGGTTTCCCTGCATATCAGCTCCTGCGTTTCCGGGAAAAGCGGGCAATGAAGGACTATTACATCGGATGAAGCAAAAATCGCGTCCAGGTTTGTGTAATTTATGTAATCTATATCCGCCTGATGCACGTCGTATGCTAAGATATTCATGCCCAGGGAGTGCGCAATGCGGGCTGTAGTCCGGCCTATGCGCCCGCAGCCTACTATTCCCATCGTTTTGCCCTCAAGCTCTATGAGCGGATAATCCCAGAAGCACCAGTCCGGATTTGAGCCCCACTTGGCCGCGTGAACAGCCGCGTCATGGTGGCCTATGTGATGGCATATTTCCAGCAGCAGCGCGATGGCGAACTGCCCGACCGCGGCCGTACCGTAAGCCGGTATGTTGCACACGGGGATTCCCCTGGCCTTTGCGGCGTTCACATCCACAACATTGTAACCCGTGGCCAGCACGCCGATGTACTTAAGGTTGGGCGCGGAACCGATCGTGTTTTTGCTGAGCGGCGTCTTGTTCGTATACACGATTTGAGCGCCGCCTATGCGGTCGATTATTTCCTGTTCGTTGGTTCTGCCGGTGCGGTCGTACACTGTTAGCTCGCCCAGCTTTTCAAAACCATCCCAGCTTAAGTCGCCGGGATTCTCGGTATATCCGTCCAATATGACTATCTTCATGCTAATTATCGCTCCTCATTTCAATCAAAGTGCTTAGTATTAATCTTCCAGCAACGCCCAGGCGCGGTTGATGACGCGCTTTGTGCCCGCGAGAACAACATCGGGATCTTCGTCCTTCCAGGGCTTCACTTCAAATGATAAAATATATGGCTTGTCCGCGTTAAGGAAACCTTCAGCTTTCAGCACTCGGAAGAAATCCAGCAGTTCGGGAGTATCGTTCGCGGAGCAGGGGAAGCCGAAACGGGGGTGCTGGTCGCCATAGGCTTCTTTGCCCGGCTTTATGACCGCGTTGCCGATATGAAAGTGCGTTATATACGGCCGCAGCGTGCGTATGACAAACTGCGAGGTCTCGTAAGTAGTGGGGAAGTGTGACAAGTCTACCATCAGCCCAAAATTGTTTGCCCGGTTGCGCATGTCTGCCGCGAAGCGCGCGGCCAGCGGGGCAGGGCCTATAAGGACAGCTTTGTCCATATCGAAATCAAACACCTCAAGCTCCACCATTATGCCCTTTTTACCCGCGTATTCGCAAACATTGCCGGTTGTCTTGAGCAATTGTGCATAGGCTTCCTCCTTTGTGGCTTCATCCCATTTTCCGGCGAGGAAGGCTATTCCGCCCGCGCCAAGGTATTCGGCTTCGTCGACCGCCTCGATGAGCGTGCGCTCCGCTTCTTCCCGCCCCGCTTCGCCGATATCGTTGGGATTGAGCCCGCCGCCGAGAATCCTGGTCTGCGCTCCGTAACCGATGCGCATATGAGACCATTCCAATAGCCTTTTTGCTTCTTCACGCTGCGCGTCATCTTTAAACTGGCATATTTCTACCGCGTCAAAAAAATCGTCGCAGGCGATTCTTCTTATCGACTCTATTACGCCGGTGCCCGCCGGGGGATAGCTCATCCATTGTATGGCGCCTACGTCAAAGTATTTGTGGATAGACTCTCTCATTTTACTTCTCCTCCATAATTCATTGTTGAGGAAGCGCTGATTAATTCGGGCACACACGTCTTTGCTTATCTTTTTCCGCCCGGCTGCTTAAAAATGCTCGCAATAGCGCTGATATTACTGCGCTTTCCGCCTTGCCAGATCGAAAAAATCTTTCGCAAATCCGGCGGCCCTCATTTAATCGTCACTTCCATATTATACTTTTTGTCCCATATTTTCGTATTCGTTTTGGAATTCAACGGTTTTTTGGATTGTATCGTTAAGGTGCTCGAGCATGTACTTTTCCGCCAGCTCGGTATTCCTTATTTCTATGGCGGACAGTATCATGTGGTGGTATCTTGCGCCGTAAGCGCCCATTTTAAGGACGTTTTCCTCCAGCATATTAAGGTAAGTGTCCCGCAGTATTTCAAATACCTTTATTATGGCCGAATTACCGGTAGACTTTGCGAGGTGGTAGTGGAATTCCATGTCGTTGTGCGCTATCACGTCCACGTCCGTCGCTTCGCTCATCTTGGTGGTGAACCCGCGCATTTCTTCCACCATCTGCGTGGTGGCGCGCTGGGCGGCAAGCCCCGAGGTCGCTACTTCTATTATTTTCCTGAACTCGAACATGCTTATCCGGTCGGGCTGGTCGAACAGCATCATGGGCATGAGCGAATTAAGGTTGCCCAGCGATATATCGTTGCATACGAAGGTACCGTTGCCTTGCCGGCTTTCCAGTATACCCAGGCTGGTAAGGCGGTGTATGGCCGACCGTACCGTTATCCGGCTTACGCCTAAAAGCCCGCATAGCTGGTTCTCGGAGTAAATCTTTTCGCCTGGCTTCCACTTGCCGTCCGTTATGGCGTTTTTCAAATATAAAAACACCTTGTTACTTGCACTGCCGCGTTTGGTTTTCTTTTCGCCCGCAGCCGGCGCTTGTTTCTCTGTTGACATCATGCACCTTCCGGAGATTTGTATTACAACTTGGTTAATTAAAGAATAAGCCTGAACCGCGTTTTTGTCAATAGAAAATTTGGGTATTGACTTTTGAAACGATTGGATATATACTCGTCTACAACAAACGATAATACAACTCAGCAGATATGTAATACAAGATGAAATACAAGTTACCAAAACAATAAAATAATATACGTTCCAAAAAATTTAGTTGCGAGGATAGAGATATGAGTGCAAAGCGATATATTGTACCTATGGAGACAATGAAATTCAGCTTCGACAAAAACGCCCAGCCTGCCGTAACGGTAAACCCGGGAGACGAAATCACTTTCTACACCGAAGACGCCAACGTGAGTTACATTACAAAGGAAAGCGACATCGTATGGGATTTTGATAAAATGTACCGCGAGTGCGGCGGCTGCAACCCTATAAGCGGCCCAGTATATGTGGCCGGGGCAAAGCGGGGCGGCTATCTGGCGGTGGAAATACTGTCCGTGAATGCGGGCGGGGAACGCGGCGGGGGCTACTCGGCCGTCTATCCCGGCTGCGGGGCGCTGACCAGCGCGGCGTCCATACAGGAACCGCTGGAAGCGCGCACCAAAATCTGCGGAATCGAGGGCGGAAAAGGGATTTTTAAAACGCACGATGGAAAAAAATCAATACATTTTGACCTTAATCCTTTTGTAGGCACCATAGGAGTCGCCCCGGTAGAATACAGCCGTTCCGCCATGTATCATGGCAGGGATTACGCGGGAAACATCGATTGCCCGGACGTAAAGGCGGGCGCTACGGTGGTATTGCCGTGCAACCATGACGGTGGGCTGCTTTCAATCGGCGATGTGCATGCCGCCCAGGGCGATGGCGAAATTACGACCTGCGCCCTTGAATGCAGGGGGGAAGTAAAGGTAAGGGTAAGCGTGCTCAGCGCCGCCGAAGCCAGGTACTGCCGCTGGCCGCAGGTAAACACCAGCGATTACATAGGAGCAATAATATGTAACGAGATGCTGGATATGGGAGAGCAGATAAGGATAGGATACGTGGAGCTTGTCGATAGGATGCACGCATACTACGGGTTCGATAAAATGGACGCTTACCAGCTTTTAGGGCTGGTGGGCAAGGTGCAGGTAGGCCAGGTGCTGCAAACCTCGAATTCCTGCGTGGTGAAAATAGAAAAAAAATATCTGGATTGAGGATGGTCATACTGATGAGTTTGGACAGCAATAGGGTTAAAGAACTTGATAAATTATGCGCGGTATTCCGGCGCGATGTTATAAAGACGCTGTATGAAAGGCAGACGGGGCACCCCGGAGGATCGCTTTCGGTGTGTGAGATACTTACGGCTCTGTACTTTGAGCAGGCAAATGTTGATCCCCAAAACCCCGGATGGCCGCAGCGCGACAGGATCATACTTACAAAGGGCCACGCGGCTCCGATGCTGTACCGGGTACTGGCGGAAAAAGGTTACTTTCCGTTGGAAAAGATGTCCACGCTGCGCTGCATAGGCACGGAACTGCAGGGGCATCCCCACGCAGGGAGCCCTCCGGGAGTGGAAGCCACGACAGGCCCGTTGGGCCTGGGGCTTTCCGTTGCGGTAGGTGAGGCGCTGGGTCTAAGGCTTAGCGGCATAAACGCGTATGTCTATGCGGTAATGGGCGACGGCGAGCTTAATGAAGGCGTTGTCTGGGAGGCCTGCATGAGCGCCTCCAAGTACTCGCTGGACAAGCTGATCGCCATAGTGGACAACAACCACGTACAGCTTGACGGCAGCAGCGGGGAAATAATGCCCATGGGCAGCCTGGAAGACAAATTCTCAGCATTCGGGTTCAACGTGCTGAGCTGCGGCGGGCACGACGTAGCGGCGCTGTGTACGGCAATAGAGCGAGCTAAAGCGAACAGTGGAAAGCCTTCCGTAATAATCGCGGATACCGTAAAGGGAAAGGGAGTGTCGTACATGGAGGGTAAAAACACCTGGCACGGCAGCCCGATCGGCAATAAGGACTATAAAACGGCCATGGCGGAACTGGAGGCGGGCATATGAGTATGACGGTTAGACAGGCTTACGGTGAGGCGTTGGTCAAATACGCTGCGTCCAATCCGGATATAGTGGTGCTGGATGCGGACGTATCGTCCTCCACCCGATCATGCGTATTTGGTGAAGCATATCCAGAACGTTTTTTCAACCTGGGCATAGCTGAGGCAAATATGTCGGGCGTGGCTGCGGGGCTGGCGGCTACGGGGAAAATCCCGTTTGTAAATACGTTTGCCACGTTCATATCCACACTGTGCCTTTTAGGGGTGCGCACCTTCATGTCGTACTCAAAAGCCAACGTGAAGATGGTGGGGGCTTACAGCGGACTGTCCGACAGCTACGACGGACCCACGCACCATTCGCTGGAGGACATCGCCATTATGCGGTCTATGCCTAACGTACAGGTGTACGTGGCGTCAGATAACGTTATGGCCGGCTGGCTTGTAAAAAACGCGCAGGAGGTAGACGCTCCCATGTATATAAGGCTTTCGCGCGAAGCGTTTCCGGAACTTTACCCCGCCGGGGAATGTTTTGAGACGGGCAAGGGAAAACTGCTGAGGGAAGGAAAAGACATTACAATAATAGCCTGCGGGGCAATGGCTAATCAGGCGTTGGCGGCGGCGGATGTGCTGGCGGAAGAGGGCATACAATCAAACGTAGTGGATATGTTCTGCATAAAGCCGATAGACAGGGAGCTTATTTTAAGCTGCGCCGCCGGGACGGGAGTGGTGCTCACCGCCGAAGAACACAATATCATAGGCGGATTGGGCGGAGCGGTGGCCGAGGTTTTGGCCGCGGGAGGCGCGACAGCGAGGCAGGCGTTTGTGGGCCTTGACGATACGCACGCCGAGTGCGGCGGCTATGCGGAGCTTATGGAAAAGTACGGCATAGACGCGGCCGCGATTGTAAAAAGGGTAAAGTCGCTTTTGCACGCCCGATGACTGGAGGAACGCGCTATGGGCAACAGTGAATACGTTGTGGAGATGAACAACATAACAAAGGCGTTTCACGGCGTGAAAGCCTTGAACAATGTGGAGCTCAGGCTTAAAAGAGGCGCTGTACATGCCCTTATGGGAGAGAACGGCGCGGGACAATCCACATTGATGAAAATACTTGGGGGGATATACAGCCTTGACGAGGGCGAACTCTTGCTGGACGGCGGGAGCGTTAAGTTTTCCGACCCCCGCGACTCGATTAAGCACGGCATTTCAATGATACACCAGGAGCTCAACTTCGTACCCGAGATGTCCATTGCCGAAAACCTTTTTCTGGGCTGCGAGTACAGAAAAGGGCGAGGCACGGTGGATTTCAAAATGATGAACGTACAGGCTGAAGCGCTGCTGAAGCGGGTAGGCCTTGACATAAAGCCAAACGTGAAGATGAAGAGACTTACCGTCGCGCAGGCGCAGATGGTGGAAATCGCCAAGGCGATAAGCAAGCAGGCCAACGTACTCATAATGGACGAGCCCACATCCGCGATCACAGACAGGGAAGTGGACATATTGTTTGAGCTTATAAGGAAGCTTAAAGAAGAGGGCCGCGCCATAGTTTACAT
>JAVBSU010000200.1:0-5025 GCA_031556555.1 Christensenellaceae bacterium | reverse complement strand
AACTTCTTTTATATCTTCTTCTTTTGATACGTCGCAGCGCACCGCGTGGCATTGCGTGCCATAAGCGGCGCTTATGGCACGCGCAAGGTTTTGCGCGCTCTCCTCGTTTATATCCGCCAGAAGCAGGAAATCCGCTCCGTTACCGGCGAACTTCTCCGCACAGGCAGCGCCGATCCCCGACGCTCCACCCGTTATTATTGCGCTTTTATTTTTCAATAATCCCATCAAAGCCTCCCACGGCGGCAAGATCAGCAGTTTTTACGCATAAAAGTCTAATCTTAAATTGTACAACATGAAATAGTGTCGATTGTTTTTTGTTAACATTTGCTCCGTTGAAACTCATTATATGCCAACTTTAGAAATAATGCAAGAGGTTTTTAGTTGTGTATTTTTTCACAGCCATCTTCTTGCAAAACCGCGCTATGCTGGGCGTTTTTAACAGTTATATTGCTGCCCGCCCCATTTTTCGTACTGCGGAAATATGATAATGTATTATGTTGACAAATGACATTTATTACGCTATCATATGCTGGTATAGCTGTACGGATTCCACAATTCATAAATTGAATCAGGGGGACGAAACGGTGGGAAAGCCCAGCATCAAAGAACCATTGTCTGAAAAAATTGCCAATATTTTAAGGCAGGAAATACTGAGAATCAAAATAACGCCTAACACTCATTTAAACGAAAACACCCTTTCCGAACGCTTTGGCGTCAGCCGCGGGCCTATAAGGGAAGCTTTCCGCATGCTCAACACGGAAGGCTTTGTCGATACGTTGGCGAACGGCCGCACCGTCGCCCTGGGTTTTTCTCCCAGCGACATGGAGTACTACTACAAAATCAGGTACTTTATAGAATCGGAATCCATTAAAAAAATCCTGGACGAACCCGATTCCGGCGACTACATGGAATGGCTTTCCGAGCTTGAGGATATGTTAAAACAATCCAACGTTTATTTAAAGCAAAACGACCTTACCCGCTTTACCGACCTTGACAGCGACTTTCACCGCTCGTTCATAATACGCGCTAACGTGAAAGTCTATCTAATGACATGGAACCTTCTCGCCAATACGAACAAGAGCATAATGGAGGTCAACCGCACCTACCTCTTAAACACGAACCCCAGCAACCACAAAGACCTGCACGACATAAACGTGACATTCGCCTTTCACGGGAGCATACTTAATAGTTTAAAGCAGCGCGACCTCAATAAGACGCTTCTAAACCTCCAGACGCACCTCATGAACGGCACGCTCGTCTATGCCGAGATACTCGATGCCGCCGCCAGCGTGGCGGGTTCACGGCCGGCGGGCGGCGGAGACCGATTATGAACGTCATAGGTTTGGACGTAGGGACCTCCGGCGTAAAGAGCACGGTTTTTGACGAGAAGGCGAACATACTCTACCACGCTTCGAGGGAATACGGCCTTATCTGTGGCGGGGACGGAATGTTCGAGCTTGACCCGCGCCTGCTCCTGTCGGCGTCGCTTGAGGTATTGAAAGAATCCACCTCGCGCTGTGCGAGGGAAGACGTACGCGCTATTTGCGTAACTTCATTCGGCGAGTCTTTCGTTTGCCTTGACGAGAATAACAAGATTCTCTCCAACACCATGATATACATGGACAACCGCGGCCAGAAGGAGTGCGAAGAGTATCTTGTGCACATGCCCGAATCCAAAAGCTTCGCCGTGTCCGGCCAATACGCGGACCGCATGTTCGCGCTCTACAAATTAAAATGGATGATGCGGCACCGCCCTGAAGTCATGGAGCGGACGGTTAAAATATGTTTTATCAGCGACTTCATAACCTATATGCTGGGCGGCGGGCACATCTGCGACCATTCACTGGCCGCGCGCAGCGCCATGTTCGACGTGAGGCGCAAAGTGTGGTGGGGCGAAGCAATCGCTTTTTCCGGCATAGACAGCGCCATACTCCCCTCTGTTACAGTGAGCGGCGGCGAAGTGGGCAATCTTAGCGCGGCAATTGCGCGCGAGCTCGGTATGAGCATAGGCGTAAAGTTGATCGTGGGCGGCCACGACCAGGTTTTCGCGGCTATAGGCAGCGGCGCGTACAATCCGGGAGACGCGGCCAACGGCATGGGTACTGTTGATTGCATGACAGTAGTGATGCGGGATGACGCGGACACGGACAAGCTCCTGGAATACAAACTGCCCGTCGTGCCTTATCCGGCGGGGGACGCCTACGTCACATACTCCAGTTGTATTTCTGGCGGCTGTACGCTAAAATGGTTCCGGGATACATTTGCGAAGGATATATCAAACCTGCCCGACGCATACGCCCTGCTTGAGGACGAAGCGCCTCCCGCGCCTACTTCATTAATGTTCATCCCCTACCTCGGAGGCGGCGGCACCCCGTACATGGACGCGCAGACTCCCGCGGCAATAGCGGGCATGCGCCTTAATACGAGCCGCGGCAGCCTGTACCGGGCTTTTATGGAGGGCGAGAGCTACGAAATGCGCCTGACCCTCGACTGCCTGCAAGACGCGGGCATTGAAACGGGCGATATAGTCGCGGTGGGCGGCGGTTCGGCCTCCCCGCTCTGGATGCAGATCAGGGCGGATATATTCGGGAGAAAGATATTCCTCCCCGAAAAGAAAGAGGCGGGCACGCTCGCGAGCGCGCTCATGTGCTACGTAGCGCTGGGCATATACGGCAGCCTTAACGAGGCCCAGAAAAGCATCATACATTGCGGGGCGCCATACGTACCCAACGATGCGGATGTTAAAGTATACAGTGAGAACTACGGGCTTTACAAAAAGCTTTACGCCGCAGTCAGGGATGTTTACCGGAGGTAGTAAAATGAACTCATACGAACGAATGACAGCAACGCTTAACAAACAGAAGGTGGACCACACGCCTTCCATGGAAATACTGATCGACGAGACGGTCATACGCGCGCTTACGGGCACTGACGACTACATGGAGCTCGTCGACCTCGTGGATCTCGACGCGGCGATAACCATAACGCCCTCAATGCTTTACCGGAGCGAAGCCGTGGACGCGGAAAAAGGCATATTCAAAAACGAATGGGGCACCGTGCGCCAGAAGGGCAAGGAAGTTGTTTCCGCAATCATAGACGGCCCCATAAAGACCCCGGAGGACGTGTACAGCTACACCGCCCCCGACCCTCTCGACGATTACCGTTTTGAATACCTGAAAAAATTGCTGGACCGTTACAAGGGCAAGCGGTTTGTCGGCATGCATATGCACGACGCGTTCAACTACCCTTACTACCTCATGGGCATGGAAAATCTTTTTGTGGCAATGTACGAAGCGCCCGAAGCCGTTCACAAGCTCGTGGACATTTCAATTGAACACAACATAGCGCTGGCGCGAAAAGCCATCTCGCTGGGCGCGGACTACATACTCCTTGGGGACGACTACGGCGGCGGCAACCAATTGCTCGTATCGCCCGATAAGTTCAGGGAATTCTTCCTGCCCGGCTTCAGGAAAATAGTAGCGGCAATCAAGGACGCCGGAGCGTACTGCTTCAAGCACTGCTGCGGGGACATAAACGAAATACTGGACGACATGGCCGCCGCGGGCATAGACGTGCTGCACCCGCTCGACCCCTCCGCCAACATGGACATAGCCGCAGTAAAGGCGAAATATCCTGATTTGGTTGTGATGGGCGGCATAAACTGCTACAAGCCCCTGTGCGAATTCAGCGTAGCGGAAATCGCGGAGGAGACTCGCCGGGTCATAGCCGAAGTTGGAAGGAACGACCGCTTTATCATCGCCTCATCCAACAGCGTGCACTCGGACGCGCTGCCTGAAAACTACCTCGAAATGCAGCGCGTGCGCCGCGAGACGCCCGTGGAATACGATTGATCAACGGCAAGTTGTATTACGAGCTGTTTCAAAAATAGCGGTAGCTAGATTTTTAAAACACGCCCTAGTATTAATTATAGTAACAATCTACATATCTTTAAGCTTGAAACGGCTGAGGATTTTTTCCAGCATCTCAGCCTGGCCGCTCATTTGCTGGCTGGCCGCCGCGCTCTCCTCGGAAGTCGCGCTGTTGTGCTGAACCACCTGGGCCACCTGCGACACGCCTTCGTTTATTTCGGCGATGGCGCTATCCTGCTCTTCGGAAGATTCCGCGATTTCCTTCACAATGCGGCTGCTCTCGTTGATGCCCTCTACGATCTCCGAAAGCGAGTCGCTCGTCTGCCCCGCTATCTCCACGCCGAGTTGGGTTTTTTGCATGGAATTCTCTATGAGCTCACCCGTGCTGTGCGCGGATTCCGAGCTTTTTTGCGCGAGGTTGCGCACTTCTTCGGCAACCACTGCGAAACCTTTGCCGTGTTCGCCCGCCCGCGCGGCTTCAACTGCGGCGTTCAGCGCCAATATGTTGGTTTGGAAGGCAATGTCGTCGATATCCTTTATGACCTTGCGTATGGACTGGCTTGCCTTGTCTATCTCCTGCACGGCGAGCACCATATCGCTCATCTGCTCCGCGCCTCTTTGCGCGTTTTCCTTTATGGTGTTTGCGAGCCGCGTCGCCTGTTCGGCTTTTTGCGCGTTAAGCTTAGTCTTGCCGGCCACACCGGCTATTGAGCGCGAAAGCCCGTCTACCGTACCGGCCTGCTCCGTTACGCCCTCCGCGAGCACTTGCGAGCTGTTGGCAATTTGCTTCGCGCCCGAGGAAACCTGGCGCGCCCCGCCGCCTATATCCCTGAACGCGCTGCTCAGGCTGCCTATCATCTTTTTCATGGAATGGCTCATTACGTCCTTCTCGCCTCTCGGCTCGACATCGACGGTCAAATCGCCGTTCGCGAGTTTTTCAAGGCTGTCCGCCTGCTTTTTTGTGCTGTCTACCATGTGGCGGAACGATTCGGCCAGCCTGCCTATTTCGTTGTCGTTCTCAAAAGGCACGGACACGCTTATGTCGCCCTCCGCTATTTGCTCCGCCGTTCCGGTGAGAACGTCCAGCGGATCGCCGACGTTTTTGCGGATATACTTGCGCAAAAAGAAGCCCAGCGCCACGCACAGCGCCGCGATG
>JAVBSU010000119.1:0-8874 GCA_031556555.1 Christensenellaceae bacterium | reverse complement strand
TGTGTTTGGGACTACTAACGGGCTTAGCCCCTAAGAACCCCACTGGGGTCGGATGACCCCAGACCCCGGCGAACTGACGTTCGCCTTACAAGGAATATTTTTAGGTAAAGGCAAGCGATAGCTTTCCGTGGGTCAAGGGGCGGTTGCCCCTTGCGGGTTCTCAGGGCAGCGCCCTGAGCCGCCGGAGGCATAATTATGAACATAATCCATCCATCCAAACTCAACGGAAAGCTGACGGCCCGGCCGTCCAAGAGCATGCTGCACCGCCTGCTCATCTGCGCGGCGCTGGCAAAGGGCGAGAGCCGCGTAAGCAACTTCATGCACTCGGAGGACATAGACGCGACCCTGGGCGCGCTTAAAGCCATGGGCTTTTGCGATTACAGCTTGTACGACGGCGTGTGCACAGTGCACGGCGGGCTGCGCGGAACTAGCGACGCGGCCATTGGCTGCGCAGAATCCGGCTCCACGCTGCGCTTTTTGCTGCCGCTGGCCTTTGACGGGCAGGAGAGGATATTCACCGGCCGGGGCAGGCTGATGGAACGCCCCATGGAGCCCTACGCAAAACTGTTTGAAAGCCGCGGCTACCGCCATTCGCGGGAAGGCATCGGCGTGTGCGGCGCGCTCTCACCCGGGCGCTACGAAGTTGACGGAGGGATATCGTCTCAATTCGTGACCGGCCTGCTCTTCGCGCTTCCCCTTCTTGAAGGCGACTCGCTTATTGTTATAAAGGGCGGGTTGCAATCCCGGGCCTATGTTGATATAACCCTCCAGTGCCTGTCGGAATTCGGCGTCACTGCAAAGTTTGACCGTAACGAGATCCGCGTTAAGGGCAACCAGCGCTACATGCCCCGCGACGTCTCGGCGGAAGGCGATTTTTCACACGCCGCCTTCTTCGCCGTTGCGGCGGCCATGGGAGGCGACGTGGCCATTTCCGGGCTCAATCCATACTCCGTACAGGGCGACCGGGCGGTTTTCGACATACTGGGCGTGATGGGCGCGGACGTCAAGTGGGAAGGCGGCCGCGTGCGCGTCAAGCGCAAGCCGCTCCAACCGGTGGAGCTCAATGTGGCGGATGTGCCCGACCTCATGCCCGCGCTGGCCGTGCTGGCGTGCGCGGCTGAAGGGCGCACGAGCATACTTGGCGCGGAGCGGCTGCGCTACAAGGAAAGCGACCGTCTGGCCGCTATGAGCGCGGAGCTCGAGAAGTTGGGGGCGGACGTTGCCGAGTTTGAGGACAGCCTGATCGTTCACGGCAGCGGCGCGTTGAAAGGCGGAAGCGTGTCCACGCACGGCGACCACAGGATAGCCATGGCGCTCAGCATAGCGTCTTCGATTGCCGAAAACGATATAGTGCTGGACGACCCCGGGGTGGTGAAAAAATCGGCCCCGGAGTTTTTTGACGAATTCGCGTCATTGGGAGGTAGTATCGGTTGAGCAATGTTTTTGGCGGGATGTTCAGAGTTGAAATCTTCGGGGAATCGCATTCGGCGGCCATTGGAGTGGTCATAGACGGTATTCCTGCCGGTTTTCCCATAGACATGGCCGAGGTCGGGGCCGCCATGGCGCGGCGCGCGCCCAACCCGTCCGCGGCGTCTACCGCGCGCGGCGAGAAGGACGTTCCCGAAATACTGAGCGGCTGCCTGGACGGAGTTGCTACCGGCACGCCGTTGGCGGCGATGATCCGCAACACGGACACCCGGCCGGGCGACTACCTTAAAACGGCTAATCTGCCCCGCCCCGGGCACGCGGACTACACGGGATATGTTAAATACAAGGGCGCGAACGACATTCGCGGCGGCGGGCATTTTTCCGGCCGCCTAACCGCTCCGCTCGTATTCGCGGGAAGTATAGCCGCCCAGCTTTTGGCGCGCAGAGGCGTCAGCATTAATGCTCGTGTGCTGCGCACAGCGGGCGTGAGCGGCGGGGCTGCGGCACGGGCTGTGGAAGCCGCGCGTGCGGAAGGCGATTCTGTGGGCGGCATTATTGAGTGCGCGTGCACTGGGCTTCCGGTTGGCCTGGGTGAACCTTTTTTCGACAGCGCCGAGAGTGTGCTCGCGCACATCGTCTTTTCCATACCGGCGGTCAAGGGGATCGAATTCGGCGCGGGCTTCGAAATAGCCAAAATGAAAGGCAGCGAGGCGAACGACAGTCCTGTTATGAAAGACGGGGAGGTCACCTTCGCGTCTAACAACAACGGCGGCGTTCTGGGCGGCATAACTAACGGCATGCCCCTCGTGTTCAGGGTGGCGGTAAAGCCCACGCCGTCCATAGCCAAGGAGCAGCGCACGGTAAATATTGAGACGGGCAATGATGCCGTGCTGCGCATAGAGGGCAGGCACGACGCCTGCATCGTACCGCGCGCGGTGGAGGTTGTGCGGTGCGCGGCGGCGATCGCGCTGGCGGATTTATACCTTAGGAGTGGGATTGGACTATGAACGAACTTGAAAGACTGCGGAACGAGATAGACAGCATAGACGCGGAGATAATAAGCTGCGTAAAACGGCGTATGGACTGCGCCGGGGCCGTGGCAAGGTATAAAATTGAAAACAGGCTGCCCGTGCTGGACAGCGGCAGGGAGCGGAGCGTGATTGAAAGCAGGATAGCAATGGCGGACGACGAGCGCCTTAACGCGGACGTGCGGAGGCTTTTCCTCCTGCTGATGAGCATGAGCCGCGCGCGCCAGTCAGCCATACTGGAAGAAGGGAAGGGCGAACGGCGCGCAACCGAAGACAGTGGCGTTAAGGCGGCTTTCCAGGGCGAGGCGGGCGCAAACTCCGAGGCGGCCCTCGTGCGCTTCTTTGGCGAAGGCGCGGACGCGCTGCCCAAAGAGACGTTCGAGGACGTGTTCGCGGCGGTGAGCTCGGGCGAAGCCCGCTATGGCGTGCTGCCCATAGAAAACTCCGAAACGGGCGGAATTTTCGAAATCTACGACTTTTTGCTGAGATACAACGTCTATATAGTTGGAGAAGTCAAGCTCAAGATAGATCATAACCTTCTGGGCGCGCCGGGAGCGGAGCTAGGCGGCGTAACCGGCGTCTATTCGCACGAGCAGGCGCTCATGCAGTGCGCTGACTACGTAAAAGCGATGGGCATGACGCCGCATCCTTACTACAACACGGCGGTGAGCGCCAAATACGTGAGCGAATGCGGCGACGCGTCCAAGGCGGCCATAGCCAGCGCGTACGCCGCCGGGATATACGGACTTGATGTGCTTGACCGCGACATAAGCGCGGGCAGCGGCAATACCACGCGTTTTGTGGTTATATCAAAAGCGCCGTATGAAGGTGAAGGGGCGGACAAAGCCAGCCTGTGGTTCGTGCTGGACCACAAGAGCGGCGAGTTGGCCCGCGCGCTGAACGCGTTCGCGGCCGCCGGGCTCAACATGGCCAAGATCGAGTCGCGGCCGCTTACCGGCAGGAACTTCGAGTATTCGTTTTACGTGGATTTCGAAGGGGACGGCGTTGCGGAACGTTTATGCGGCATGCTAAAAAGTATGCCCGGCCTCTTCCGCGAGTACAGGTTTTTGGGGGCGTACAGGAAAGCGTGAGCGGGAACATTTACCTTGTCGGCATTATGGGCAGCGGGAAAACAACGGTTGGCCGCGCGCTGGCGAAGCGCCTTAAACGGGACTTTGTCGACTCGGACGCCGAGATAGAAAAAGCCATGGGATTAACTGTGGCGCGGATATTCGAAAAGTTCGGCGAGGAACGCTTCAGGGAGGCCGAAAGCGAGGCTATCGAGCGCATCTCCGCGCGCCACGGTACCGTCGTCGCCTGCGGGGGCGGCGCTGCCCTCCGGGAACGCAACGTCTCGGCAATGAAGAAAGCGGGGATAATAGTGTACCTTAGGAGGCCGGCCGGGGATATCCTAAAGCATGTGCGCAGGGACACGCGCCCTCTCCTCAACGATGACGAGAGCTTCCTGCGGATGTATAGTGAGCGCGAACCAATATACGAGCGCTGCGCGGATATAACGGTCTGGAACCGGGGCCGCTTTAATAAGGCAGTGGATGCGATAATTGAAAAGCTGCCTCCGGATGCAAAATACTAGTATAAGGGGTATGTATTGAAAAAACTGATTTGCTGCGCGGTTGCCGCGCTACTGTTGCTTTTACCATGCGTATCGATGGCGGCAGGGCCTTACGACGGCTCAAACTACGCGGATGTGCAGTCCTATTTGTTGCTGGACACGGACACGGGGCAGCGGCTGGCTGAAAAGAATGTGGACGAACGGGTTTATCCCGCCAGCACAACCAAGCTCATGACAGCGCTGCTGCTTCTTGAAGAGAAGGGGCTTTCCGGCGAAGTTACGGTGGGTAACGAGCTTGAGGATTTATCCTCGCTGTCCTCGCTCATGGGCATAGAGGAAGGCGAGACCGTCAGCGTGAACGATCTTTTCTACGGGCTGCTGGTGTGCTCGGGCAACGACGCCGCGCTCACCATAGCAAAGTATGTGTCCGGCGAAGTGGATGCATTCGTGGATCTCATGAACAGCCGCGCCGCGGAACTCGGCATGGGCGGCACACGTTTTGTGAACCCGCACGGCATGTACATGAACGAGATAGAGGGCGAAAACGACGGTTCGCCCTACCTCGGCAAAAACCACTATACGACAACCTCGGACATGGCCCTGCTCGTGATGGAAGCCATAAAGCACGGCGAAATACTGGACGCGGCCAAGTCGAAAACGTACACGCTTTCCGCAACCAACGTACATACGGAACCGCGCGAGATAGAGAGCACGAACCGGCTCATATACACGTCAAAAGAATTCCCCGAAGAGGCGGAATTCATATACGCTCCCGCGACAGGGCTAAAAACAGGCCTTATAGCGAACATACAGCCGGAAGACGCGCTCATACCTCTCTACGGCTGCCTCGCCGCCTCGGCGGAGAAGGACGGGCTAAGGTTAGCCGCGCTGGTATACGGAGATATGAGCGGGGAAGCGTACGGCAGGTGGCGGATTTCCAAGGATCTTTTTGAGTACGGTTTCAACAACTACGCGAAAGTGGATCTTCGGCAGTATATAGAGCCGGTTGAAATTCCTGGCAGCGTTACGGCGGGCGGCGGCACGGAGGAGATAACGCTCTACTCCGTGCCGGACCCGGCCACAATGCCCCCCACCGTCCTGCTGGACGCGGATACGGCGAGCGGCCTTGCCGACGGCAGCATTGCGATAGAGACCCAAGCCGAGCCGTTGACCTTAACCGCGCCTGTGGAGGCGGGCGCGGACGCGGGCACTATCATCTATACACTCCTCGGGCAGGAAATCTGCCGCGCTCCCCTGCGCGTCCTTAGCGCTTTGGGCGCGGACGGGGCAGGAGCGCAAACACAGCCTCAGGCCAACCCCGGGCAAACTCCGGCCGCCTCAAACGTTGCAGGCGCAACGCAGCCTGCCCCCTTCAACAGCGTCGTGCTCATAATCGCCATCCCCGCCGCTATCGTGGCGGCGCTGTTAGTGATCCGCGCGGTAAACCTGACGCGCAGGAAGAGACGGAGGAGGTGAGCGGTTTTTTAGGGTATTGTAAAATAAATTTCAAAATGGCCTTCATTATTACGCAGTTATTACGATATTCTTTACAAGCAGATCGAGATATGATATTATTCTCAAAGAGCAAGCGGTTTTTTTATGTTCCTCCTTTAGTATAATTGTGAAGAGATAGCTTTCAGGAGTTATCTCTTTCATTCTATTCTTTTAATTTAGGTAATATTTGTTTATATAATATTTATAGTAATGTAACAATAGTTGAAAAACACTGGCAGCGAGGTATCAAAGTGATAATAATCGTAAAAAAGGAAACAAATGACGAAGAACTTGCACGCCTCATAAACTCCCTTGAGCAAAAGAATTTCAAAACGCATTTGAGCCGGGGCGAGGACATAACAATAGTCGGCCTCATAGGCGACACTTCCTCTGTGGACATGGACAGCATCAGAGCCATAGACATCGTAGAGGACGTGCGCCGCGTCAGCGAACCTTATAAAAAGGCGAACAGGAAGTTCCACGCGGACGACACGGTGATAGACGTATGCGGCCTTAAAATAGGCGGCGGGCACTTTGCCATGATAGCGGGGCCATGCTCGGTGGAAAGCTACGAGCAGACCCTCGGAGTCGCCAAGAGCATAAAGGAGAGCGGGGCTAATTTTTTAAGGGGCGGCGCGTACAAGCCGCGGACTTCGCCCTATGCTTTCCAGGGCCTGGAGTCCATGGGCATGGATATTTTAATAGAAGGAAAAAAGCAATACGGCCTGCCCGTGGTGACTGAGATAATGGGCGTGTCCGACATCCCGCTGTTCAGCGGGGTGGATATAATACAGGTCGGGGCGCGCAACATGCAGAATTTCAGGCTGCTGCGCGAGCTCGGCCAGCTAAAGCAGCCGGTCCTCCTAAAGCGCGGCCTGGCCAATACGATAGAAGAATGGCTGATGAGCGCAGAATACATAATGGCTGGCGGCAACGAGAACGTAATACTCTGCGAGCGCGGCATAAGGACCTTCGAAACGTTCACGCGCAACACCTTTGACGTTTCGGCCATAACCGCCCTTAAGAGGCTGACGCACCTGCCTGTAATAGCTGATCCGAGCCACGCGGCCGGGATTAAGTGGATGGTGGAGCCCTTGTCCAAAGCCGCGATAGCCGCGGGCGCGGACGGGCTCATGGTGGAGGTGCACATGAATCCCGAGCAGGCGCTTTCCGACGGGATGCAGTCCATCACTCCCGTCATGTTCAGCGAATTGATGGACTCGCTACAGGTTTACCTTAAGGCTGAGAACAAGGCCATCGACAAGCTGCCGTGAGCACCTTTTTTCAAAACTTGCAGCATTTGGGATGTATACATAGCTTTTGGGAGGCAAATTATTATAAATCGAGTAGGATAGGATATTTTGAAAATTAGGCCCGTTTACAACGATTGTATAGTTGTTAAGAAATTGTTACAATTATTACACCATTGTTTGTAAATTGTTTGCCGGAGGATCTATGCTCAAAAGGACCGTAAGTCTGCTGCTGGCTTTAATACTGATATTAATGCTCATTCCATCCGCAGCCCTGGCCGCGGTACAGCGGCATGAGGTTTTAGTCATTGGCGATGAAGACGAATGGGTGCTTGAACTGCAACAAAAGCTAATAGAAACAGGATACCTCGATACCGCCGCGACAGGTTACTTTGGCACGGCCACGCAAAACGCGCTTGTGAGCTTTCAGGAGGATAACGGCCTTTTGGCCGATGGCAAGGCCGGCCCCGCCACGAGAAGGGCGCTTTTGGGCGACGGTTATGGCGACATACCCGATACGCGGGCAGCGGCAGTGGAAGAGAACGCGTCGGCTGAACCGACCGCTCAGGCGGAAGAAGCAGTTTCAGAGGAAAACCCCGGTAACACAATATATCCCGGCGATAAGGGCGACGCAATATCCAATATACAGGAGCGCTTAAAAGAACTCGAGTACTACGAGTATGGAAGCATAACCGGCTACTACGGGCCGGTCACAGAAGACGCGGTAAAAAAATTCCAGCGCACAAACGGACTTTCCGCCGACGGGATAATGGGGCCTGTTTCGTATGACCTGCTCTTCTCGGATAACGCCAAGTACTATACGATGTACCCAAAAGACCACGGCAACGATATTTACGACATGCAGGAGAGGCTAAGGGAGCTCGGATACTTTGACGCCGACCCTACAGGCTATTACGGCAGCATAACAATGAACGCCGTACAGATGTTCCAGGAGAACAACGGGCTCAACGTGGACGGTAAGGCCGGGCAGAAGACAAGGAGCGTACTCTTCTCGGACGGCGCGAAGCCTTTAAGCGCGCCTTCGCAGGACAGCTCCGGTAGCGGAGACAGTTCGCAGGAGAACGAGAGCAGCCCGTCATCTTCCAGTGACGGCGCGCCCGGCAAAACGGGTGATGGCGCTGCCACCCCGCAGTCGTCCGTGGCCAAGATGATAGAAATTGCCAACGCGCAGGTTGGCAAGCCGTATTCCTACAATTCCAACGGCCCCAATTCTTTTGACTGTTCGGGCTTTATGTACTACGTGATGAAGAATTCGGGCATTGCCACAAGCAGGCTTTCACCGGCGTCTTACGCCACTATAAGTAATTGGGCCACGATCACCGACAAAAACTCCCTCGCTGTGGGCGACCTCGTTTTCTTTAAGTCGGACAACGACCAAAAAATAAGCCACATGGGCATATACCTTGGCGGCGGCCGCTTTATCCACGCTTCCTCCGCGAATGAAGGAGTGGATATCAGCGGGATGTCCTCCGATTACTACCTTCGAAACTTCGTAACGGCAAAACGGATTTTTTAGCTTGCAATTGTAACTATGTTTTGATAAAATAAGCTTGCTGATTTCATGTGGGGATATGGCTCAGCTGGTAGAGCGCCGCGTTCGCAATGCGGAGGCCAGGGGTTCGAATCCCCTTATCTCCACCATTTGTTCCAGGCGAACTCTTCGGCGTTATCCACATCGGATAGCGCCGAAACTGTTTCGTCCAGGCCCAGTTCTTTATCGTCATCCCTGATATTATAATAGATCAATATTTTATCTTCAGACAAAAACACCCTTGAAACGAAGCTTTCAATGATCTTTTTCATGTGCGCTTCAATATCGTCGCCGTCGATGTATTCAAACTGCTTCAATAAGAATTCTATTTCATCGGGCTTAAGCGTAAAGTTTTGTTTCCGGGCAATTTTTTCCTCTTTGGCCAGTTGTAGGTTCTCCAATTCAAGTTCCCGGATTTTCCCGGTCAAAGCACTTGTACCCACACCTGACGCAATAGCGTTCACCATATTGGTGATGGCCTTATTATTATCGGCACGCCTCTTCTTATAGAATTCAAGCTCTTCACTTTCTGCTATTTTGGCCGTTTGG
>JAVBSU010000122.1:0-3782 GCA_031556555.1 Christensenellaceae bacterium | reverse complement strand
ATGGTCGCGAAGTTCGAGAGTGAGGCCAGCGAAGCGATTGAGCGCTACGCGGGGGAGCGCGGCGTTGCGAAACGTTTCGCGATTGCGACGGGCGCGGATTTTTATCCTTTCATGGCGGACATCGCGCGAAGGATATCGGATGCGCTTGGCGTTGAAATAAATGTCTATACTGTGTATAATGATTTTTTCGGGCGCTGTGTGACGGTGACCGGCCTGCTGACAGGAGCGGATATAACGGCGCAGCTAGCTGGCAGGCTTACGGAAGACGTGCTGCTCATAAGCAAAGGCAGCTTCAAGGAAAATGACGAGCTCACGCTGGACGGCATGACGCTTAGCGGCATATCGGACGCGCTGGGCATGGAGACGAGGGCGGTTGCCGTGGATGGCTACTGTTTTGTACGGGAATTTATTGATAGCGAGGAATTGAATGACTAAACCGCTCATAGCGATAGTGGGCCGCCCAAATGTGGGCAAGTCCACGTTTTTCAACAGGATAACGGGCAGCCGACTGGCCATAACGGAGGATACTCCCGGCGTGACGCGCGACCGGATATTCGCCGACGCCGAGTGGCTGGGGCGCGAGTTCACGCTTGTGGACACGGGCGGCATCGCCATGGACGCGGAGGACGTTATACTAAAGCAGATGCGCCTCCAGGCGGAGCTCGCCATAGACGCGGCGCAGCTCATACTCTTTTTTGTGGACGGCAAGGAAGGGTTAATGCCCGAGGACAGGGAAGTTGCCGGAATGCTCAGGAAGTCGGACAAACCGGTTATAGTAGTGGTAAACAAGGTTGACGGCAAAAAGGACGAAGACAGCGTCTACGACTTTTACGAACTGGGGCTGGGCGACGTGGTCGCTGTATCTTCCGCGCAGGGCCTCGGTACAGGCGACCTTTTAGACGAGGCGCTCAAGTACATAGATAAGTACGAAGGAAGCGAAGATGCGGAGACGATAAAAATAGCGCTGGTGGGCAAGCCCAATGTGGGCAAGTCGTCGCTGGCCAATAAGATACTCGGTTACGAGCGTACGATAGTCAGCGACATACCGGGCACCACGCGCGACGCAATCGATTCGAACTTCGAGCGTGACGGCGTCAATTACACGATAATAGACACGGCGGGCATGAGGAAAAAGGCCCGCGTGGAAGACAAGTCCATCGAGCGCTACAGCGTCATACGCTCGCTGGCGGCGGTGCGCCGCGCCGACGCGGTGGCCGTGATGATAGACGCTGTCTCGGGAGTGACAGAACAGGACGTGAAGGTGGCGGGCTACGTCGCGGACGAAGGCAAGCCGGTCGTTATAGCGGTCAATAAATGGGACGCCGTGGAAAAGGACACTTTTACCATAGAGGAGTACAACAGGAAAATAAAGGCGGACCTGGCTTTCATGCCCTACGCCAGGATAATCTACATGTCCGCAATGACCGGGCAGCGCATAGATAAGCTGTTTGAACTTTTGAACGAGGCGTTTAGCAACGCGCAGAGGCGCATACCGACCGGCCTTTTAAACGACTGCCTCAGGGAGGCCATAGCGGCCGTCGAGCCGCCCTCCGACAAGGGGCGCAGGCTCAAAATATATTACGTGACGCAGGCTTCGGTAAAACCGCCGACTTTTATACTGTTCGTAAACGACGCCAACCTCCTGCATTTTTCGTACAAACGCTACCTTGAGAATTTCATAAGAAAAACATTTGACTTTGCGGGAACTCCCATTAGAATAATAGTTAGGAACAGAAATGACGAACCTGTGTAAAACAATGAGCGGGCAAAAGAACGCGGGAGCATATATTATGATTTCGAATATGATTACCGCGCGGCATGCCTCAGGGCGCTTGCCCGGGAAGGGGGGGATGGCGAATGGCTGAAAACATGGAAACGCTGATGGTGGTTTTATCCGCCGTTATTGCGTATTTTATCGGTTCGGTGCCTTTTGCGTACATACTTACAAAATCCCTCAAAGGTGAAGATATACGGAAAAAAGGCAGCGGAAACGCCGGAACCGCCAACACTCTAAGGAACTACGGCTGGAGCGTGGGGATCCTGACGCTGGTGGGCGACGTTTTAAAGGGCGTCGCGGCGGCTTTCATAGGGCTGGCGCTCGCGGGTAGCCTGGGCCTTTACACTGCGGCGGTATTCGCTGTGGCAGGGCACAATTTTTCCGTCTACTTAAAATTCAAGGGAGGCAAGGGGATAGCGGCCACGACGGGCGTGCTGCTCGTGATTCAGCCCATACCGACCATAATAATATTCACCGTATGCGTGCTTATCGTCGTTGCTACGAAAATAATGAGCATTGGCTCCATAATCGGCCTAATAGCCAGCGCCATAGCGGCGTTCATAGTGTCGGGCGGCAACGTTTACTGGCAGCTTTGCGTGCTCATAATCGCGGTCATGGGCATAATAAGCCATAGGGAAAACATCTCGCGGCTCATACACGGGGACGAGCGGAAAATGGACCTTAAAAAGCGGTAGACGGCAAAAATTGCTATTAATACTAATTCTCTATTAAAAACACACTAAGATTTGTGAGGATTTCTTTCGAAGCACGAGGCGCACATGTGCTGGCGTAGCAGCGCTACGTCAAGTATGGGCAACGCGGTGATTCGGACGAAAGCCCACAAAGATAGGGTGGATTTAATAAGGGATTAGTATAAAGGCCAGAAATGTTGAAAAAAACTGGTAAAAACGCTTGAAACGCCTTTATACTTATGTTATAATACAAACAGAATAGAGCTTACGGTGAGAGTGGGTAACCCCGCTCTTTCTCGTTTGAGGCCCCTTTAGCCCCGGCATTTCGGGGCGTGTTTTAAGAGGGCGCCGGGATTGGATTATGGCAAAGAACGCTAAAAAAATTGTGGAAGAACTCGCCGCTCCGGTTGTGGAAAAGCTGGGCTATGAATACGTGGACACCGAATTTGAGAAGGCCGGTAAAGACTGGACGCTGACGGTGTACATAGACAAGCTGGGCGGAGTTTTGCTGGACGATTGCGAGGCCGTGAGCCGGGCGCTGGACCCTCTCATAGACGAGGCGGATCCGATCGCCGGAGGCTACTGCCTGTGCGTTTCATCTCCGGGGCTGGATCGGCCGCTCAAGACGAAAAAGGATTTTGAGCGCAACATGGGCAGCGAGGTGGACGTTAAGCTCTACAAGCCGTTTGACGGCAAGAAAGATTTTACGGGAGTTTTGTCGGCGTGCACTGACAATACCGTTACCATAGAATCGGGCGACGTTGAGATATGCTTTGAACTGCCGGAGGTGGCAAAAATGAACCTGCATTTAGACTTTTTTGGAGAAAAAACAAAATGAACATAGAATTTATGAACGCGATAGGCGAACTGGAACACGATAAAGGCATTAAAAAGGATGTGCTGCTGGAAGCGATAGAGATGGCGCTGATATCGGCGTACAAAAAGCACTTCGGCAACAACCAGAACGCGCGCGTGGAAATAGACCCCGAGACGGGCGAGATACGTGTTTTCGCCATCAAGAGGGTGGTCGCGGAAATAGAAGAAGAGGGTGCGGAGATTACTGTTGATGAAGCAAAGCTTATTAACCCGGCCTATGAGGCGGGTGACACGCTCGAGACGGAAGTCACGCCCAAGGACTTCGGCAGGATAGCCGCGCAGACAGCCAAGCAGGTTGTGGTTCAGAGGATAAGGGAAGCGGAGCGCGGCATAATTTACGACCAGTTCGCCGAAAAGGAAAACGAGGTGCTGACCGCCATCGTCCACCGCGTGGAGCGTGGAAACATATACGTGGAACTAGGGCGCGCGGAAGGCAT
>JAVBSU010000150.1:0-7310 GCA_031556555.1 Christensenellaceae bacterium | reverse complement strand
TGCGAGCGTTTACCATGGGATTTGTCTTTGTGCTTCAGTTTGGAACAGTGCCATATCCATACAAATTAGAACATAAAATAAAAATCGTTCCTATGGGAATAATTGCTCAATCCCTATTGAAACGATTTTTGTGCCGATGTTCATAAGGACAAACTTTTGACGCAGGCAACAAAAGCAAAATCGCACACCTTTGTTAATGTGCGACTTGCAGGCGGCATCATGCCGCTGGTGCCGAAGACCGGGATCGAACCGGTACGGTGTTTACCACCGCAGGATATTAAGTCCTGTGCGTCTGCCAGTTCCGCCACTTCGGCATGTGTTTCACATTAAAGTATTATACATTAATGTGAAAGCAACATCAACATATTTTCTATCCAAACTAAAGCCCAACAACCTTAGTGGCCACGTTAGCCGCGAAAGCGATATCGTGCTCCACAAAAAGCATGGTGGGTGAAGAGCGGAGGATGGCCTCCTCGATCTGCATCCTGGAAATTATGTCTATGTAATTGAGCGGCTCGTCCCATATGTAGAGGTGGGCTTGCTCGCAAAGGCTCTTTGCTATGAGCGCCTTTTTTTTCTGCCCTTCGCTCAGGTCGGAGAGGTCTTTACCAAACTGCTCCCTGTTAAAGCCCATTTTGCGGAGGATGGCTTTGTAGAGGCTTTCGTCAATGCCGGCGCTCCTTACGAGGCTGTCCATGCTCCCGGATAGAAACGACGTGTCCTGCGGCACGTAGGATATTTTAACGCGGCTCATCAGCCGGGCCTCGCCCGTGTGCGGTATGTCCCCGCCCGCCAAAAGCTTTAGCACGGAGCTTTTGCCCGAACCGTTCCTGCCCTTTAAAAGGATCCTTTCGCCCTGGCGGATATCAAAGCCGAGCCCGCTGATAACCACCCGCCCGTCATAAACAATGGAAAGGCCGGAGACTTCGGCTACCCTGTCCGAGTGGTATGTGAGCGGTTGCAGAAACAACTCGTCCGCCGTCTCGACGTTTTTCATAAGCCCTGATTTTTCGTCCGCGGCGCGTTCCCGCCGCGTCTCGGTGGACTTGGCGCGCTTCATCATTTTGGCGGCCATATGGCCAACGTAGCCCCTGTCCGGCTTGCCGTCCGAGTCTTTTGTGACGTGCTTGCCCTTTTCCGCTTTGTGAGACCATTCCGTAGAACGTTTCGCGGCCGCGTCCAGCCGCTTTATATCCTTTTTAAGTTTTTCGTTTTTGGCAATCTCGAAACCGTCCTTGTAGTCGCGGTTTTGCCGCCAGGTGGAGAAGTTGCCCTTCATCAGCTCTATATCCGCGTTGTTTATGGAAAGTGTGTGGCTGACGCAGCCGTCCAGGAAAGCGCGGTCGTGCGATACGAGGATAAAGCCCTTTTTGGACTTTAAATACTTGCTAAGCGCGTCGCGCGCCCCGGTATCAAGGTGGTTTGTCGGCTCGTCTATTAGAAGGAAGCCGCCTTCCTTCAAAAAGAGCGCCATTAAGAGCAGCCTCGTCTTTTCACCGCCTGAAAGCGTGTAAAAGGGCCGGTATAAAACTTCTTCATCCATATTGAGCAGGCTCAATTCGCGCTCTATCTCCCAGAGCTCGCGGCCCGAGATATTCTCCACTATGCTTAGCGCGGTATCTTCCTCGTCATAGCCGGAAAAGGGAAAGTACTCGAAGCGCACATCCGCGTTTATGCTTCCCCTGCCGCTGAGCTCGCCCAAAAGCAGCTTTAAGAACGTGGTTTTTCCCCTTCCGTTCCTGCCTATGAAGCCCAGCCGGTAATCTGTATCCAGTTGCAGCGACACGTCTTCGAATACGTTTTCGAAACTGCCGTCGTAGCCGAAAGTAAGGTTTTGTATGTTGATAAGAGACATAATATCCCCTCCTGTTTATACTAACCACTAATTAAAACACCTCATCTTTACGGTCTTTTTCCGCGCTGCGGCGTTGCGGGCACTTGACGTAGCTACAGCTACGCCTGCGCGTCCGCGCCTCGCATCACGAAAAAAATCCTCGTAAATCTATCGGCATTTCAATCAGTGATTAGTATTACGTTATAGATTATAGCACAATTCCGTACTATAATATAAATATGAGAATATGGCAAGAGATATCGGGAATAAAGACGCACTTTGTGTTTGCTTTACATAATTGTATGTTAAAATAATAATAGGGTATTATAATTTTGTGGCATTTAAAGAAAGGAAGGTGATCGTGTGAAATCGGCGACCGCTATAAGCTACGAGCTGGACGATATCGACGCGGCGGCATCGGAGCTTTTGAGCCAGATCAGGGAAAAGCTCGATTTTAAAAAGAACAGCGTGGGCATACTCTTTGCCCAGCCGGAAATGGAGTCTGCCGGGCTTTCGGCGATGCTGCACGAAGCGCTGGGGTTTCCCGTAATAGGGGGAACGACGGCGGGCGCGGCCAACCTGTCCAACGAGGGACACCACGAGCTGGCGGTCATGCTGCATGTTATGACGGCGGACGACTGCACGTTTGCGGCGGCAATAAGCGGCTCCATGGCGGAAGATCCCCATGGGAAGATAACAGGCACATACGAAGAAGCGCTCTCAAAGCTAAAAGAAGAGGACGGCGCTGCGCGGCCCGCGATGATTTTCTGCGTAACGTCTATAGTGCAGAGCTACTCGTCGGATGACGGCCTGGCAGCACTATCCGAGGTGAGCGGCAGGCTGCCCGTGTTTGGATTTGTGGCGGCGGACGACTTTGAGTTCTGCAAGCAGCAGGTGTTTTTAAACGGAGAGGGCGGCGGGGACGTTATGGCCATCCTGCTCATAGCGGGGAACGTAAAGCCCATCTTTGAGGTGAAAAACCTTATGGGCTCCGAAATGCTGTCCACGCGCCAGGTCACGAAGGCGCACGACAACATAATCTGCGAGATAGACGACATGCCCGCTTACGAGTATTTAAAAGATTTCCCCTTCATTGACGACGAAACAAAGGTGCTGTGGAACTACCAGTTTTTTGTGGAAATGAAAAACGAGGACGACAACGACGGCGTGCTGGTCTCCCGCGCGCTCAACGCGTACGATAAGGACACAGGCGAGATATCATGCTTTGCCAATGTGCCCGAAGAATCTTCCATAAGCCTTCTTTACTGCGACGGGGACGACGTTAAGGCTTCGACAGAGCAAGCGCTCACCGAGCTTGTGGAAAAAATCCAAAAGGCCGAAACGGAAGGCGGCTATTCTTACTCAACCGTTTTCATAGCGAGCTGTAGCCTCAGGAACCTGTTTTTGGCCGACCAGAAAGATGCGGAAGGCGGACTGGTCGCGAAGATATTGCCGCCCAGCCTCACGGTGTCCGGGCTTTACCCCTTTGGCGAAATAGCGCCGACTTCCATACGGGAGGGGAAGGCGGTCAACCGCTTTCACAACGCGACCATAACCATATGCGCGCTTTGATTTGATCTATTTGTTATTAATCATAGAGAAACAGGTGGGGCTTTTTGGTGAGTGACGGCAGACCCCCTTTGAACGGAACGGACGGCGTTCCGGTTCCCGATACAAAAGAATACAAGGCGCTTTTAAGGAAGTATGGCAGGCTGGAAAGGCAGTACGAGAACCTCATACACCTTTACAAGCAGGCGAGCGCGCTGAGGGATTATAACGAACGCGAAAAAGAAACCCAGATGCGCTATAACAGCATGCTATTACAGAGCAGCCCCAACGACATGTTTTTGCTGGACGCGGACTTAAAAGTCCTGCTTTTTACAGCCTCGGTCGTAACGCACTTTGGCGAAGACGTTAAAGGCCGGTACTTTTTGCCCATGATAGGCGAAATGTTTGACGAAGGCTTCATGGCAAAGATGGTGGATGCTTTTGCCGTTGTATGTTCCAGCCGGAAGACCCTTGCCGTAGACGAGAGGACCATGGTCTACGGCGAGGGCGAGTTTTACTTTTCCGTAAACATTTCGCCGGCGGTGGACGGTGAAAATAATATCACCGGCATAGTTGTCCTTGTGTACGACACGACGGAGCTCCATATGGCCAAGGCGCAGGCCGAAGCGGCTACAAGGGCGAAGAGCGTCTTCCTCGCCAACATGAGCCACGAGATAAGGACCCCACTGAACGCCATAATAGGCATGACCCAGGTGGGCCTTTCGTCAAAAGACCCTGAGCGGGCGCTCTACTGCCTTGACCGGATAGACGCCGCTTCCAAGCAGCTTTTGGGGCTTATAAACGACATTCTGGATTTTTCCAAGATCGAGGCGGACAAGCTCGACCTCAATGAAACGGACTACAACTTTTACCACATGGTTAAAACCGTGGAAGACGTGATATCGGTTAAGGCGGAGGAGAATAAGGTCGCTCTTTCGGTGCGCATAGGCGAAGGAGTGCCCGTGAATGTGCGCGGGGACGAGATGCGCCTCTCGCAGGTCATGGTGAACCTTCTATCCAACGCCGTAAAGTTCACCCCCGAAGGCGGGAAGGTCAGCCTGAGCGTGGACGTAAGTTCACAGGATGAAGACGGCGCCTACGTCACTGTAAAGGTCACGGACACGGGCATTGGAATAACAGCGGAGCAAAAAGAAAAGCTCTTCATGCCCTTTGAACAGGCGGACGGCAGCATAGCGCGCCGCTACGGCGGCACGGGGCTGGGCCTCGCCATAAGCAGCCAGCTTGTAAGCTTTATGGGAGGCGAGATAAAAGCCAGTGACGGCGAGGGCGGCGCCGGTTCCTGCTTTTATTTTACGATAAAGCTCATGAACGGGGCTGTACCTGGCCCGGAGCGGAGCGTATGCGGGCAGGCGGAGGAAGGCTTTTATTGCCCGGGCGCCGTGGTCATGCTTGCTGAAGACATAAAAGTAAATGTTGAAGTAGTCGCGGCCATGCTGGAGGATACGGGGATAGAGATCGAGAGCTACGAGAACGGCCAGTTGGCGTTTGAGGCGTTTGAGAAAAATCCGGACAGGTACGACCTTATACTGATGGATATGCAGATGCCCGTGATGGACGGGCTGGAGGCCACGCGAAGGATACGCGCGCTGGGCACGCCAAAAGCCATGGATATCCCCATAATCGCAATGACGGCCAACGCCTTCAAAGAGGATGTGGAAATGTGCATGAAGGCGGGAATGGACGACCACATCGGCAAACCCTTCGACATGGGCGTATTGTTTGAAAAATTAAAAAAACATCTTACTAAAGGCTGACAGTCTCAAAGCAATTATTAATATTGCAAACAAGTCTATGTTTGTGGTATCATAAGACTAAGAACGCTTCAACTTCAAAATTTCATTTCTCGGGGGGTTATTTAGTATGTTTTCTGATAAGCTGCAGATTTTTCTTGCCATGCTGGGCTACATATTGGTAGTAATAGCAATTGGCTTGTACTTCATGAAGCGCTCCAACAAGAACAGCGAGGAGTTCTTCCTGGGGGGGCGTTCGCTCGGGCCGTGGGTAGCCGCGTTTTCCGCCGAAGCTTCGGACATGAGCGGCTGGCTGCTAATGGGCCTGCCGGGCGTGGCTTACTGGTGCGGCCTGGCCGACGCGTTTTGGACGGCGCTGGGCCTGGCCATCGGCACATACTTAAACTGGCTGATAACGGCAAAGCGGCTGAGGAATTATTCGGTCGTCGCTAAAAACTCAATCACGCTGCCGGAATTCTTTTCCAACCGCTTCAGGGAGAAGAAAAAGGTGCTGCTTATGATAGCCGCGCTTTTCATACTCGTGTTTTTCACGGTGTACGCGTCCAGCTGCTTTGTCACCTGCGGTAAGCTCTTCTCTGCGATATTCGGCGTCAATTATGTTCCCATGATGATAATAGGCGCGGTATTTGTTATATTTTACACATTGCTGGGCGGCTTTCTTGCTGAGAGTACGTCCGACTTTATACAGGCTATAGTGATGATAATCGCGTTAGTAACTGTGGTGGGCGTAGGTACCGCGGCGGCTGGCGGATTTAACGCGGTACTGGAGAACGTAAAGGGTATTCCCGGTTTCCTGGAGTTTACGGGCATAGCGCAGCCCGAGGTCGTGGACGGCGTGCAGCAGGTGGGCATGTCCGGCCAGCCAATGTTCGGCGAAGCCGGAAGCTACGGTTTTATTACGATAATATCAACAATGGCCTGGGGCCTCGGTTACTTCGGCATGCCGCAAGTGCTCCTGCGCTTTATGGCTATAAGGAAGCCCAGCGAATTAAAGCCTTCGCGGCGCATAGCGATAGTGTGGGTCATAATATCGCTGGCCGCTGCCGTTGTCATAGGAATAATCGGCCGCGCGCTCTATCCTTCGGAGCTTTTGACCGCGGGCGCTTCGGAAAATATATTTATAATAATGAGCACAAACCTGCTGCCGCCGCTCCTGGCCGGCGTCGTCATGGCGGGCATACTCGCGGCGACTATGAGCTCGTCAGACTCTTACTTGCTCATAGCCTCGTCGGCTCTGTCCAAAAACATTTACCAGGGTATATTTAAAAAGGACGCCAGCGAAAAGCAGGTTATGGCAATGTCGCGTGTAACGCTCATTTTAATATCGCTCATAGGAATAGTTATCGCACTTGACGAGAACAGCGTCATATTCACCATAGTGTCATTCGCCTGGGCGGGATTCGGAGCGACCTTCGGCCCAACGCTCATACTATCGCTGTTCTGGAAGCGCATGACGCATTCGGGCGCGGTCGCGGGCATGATCTCGGGAGCGGCGATGGTGTTTATATGGAAACTGCTCATAAAGCCGTTGGGCGGCGTATGGGGCATATACGAACTGCTGCCCGCCTTTATTGTGTCTATAGTAATGATAGTTGTTGTGTCGCTGCTTTCAAAGAAGCCTTCGGCAGAGCTGGAGGCCGACTTTGACAAAGCCAAAGCGGCCACGAAGGCGGGGGATATGGGACTTCAGAGTGAGGGGTACTAAGGATTATTTAGGGGCTTTGCCCCTAAAACCCCACAAGGGCCGGCCCTTGACCCGGCTCACTGCGTTCGCCACTTTAAGTAAAGCGGATTTTGAATAGTCCAGAGGAACTTTTGAGCAGTGCTTCCCCGCAAAGTTCCTTTAGCCGCCGGAGGCTTGGATATCAGTTCTCATCATCAACTTTCGTGAGAACGATCGGGTTGTCGCTGCTGACTTGCAGGCGCGCGCCGGGATTGGACCATATGCGCACTTCGAAGTCCTCCAGGGGGAGCAGCCACTTTGTTAAAAGGCTTATGTCAAGGGCGAGCCTTTCCCCGTCTTCCGTCGGAACAAAATCGTCTTTATAAAACTTCTTGCTATCCAGGACAACGTGCCCCCCGTTGCCGTTGCCGAACAGTATCGCTTCTATATAGCCCACTTCATCGCCTTCTATGCCGTCTATAAGGCTGGGGTC
>JAVBSU010000070.1:0-4381 GCA_031556555.1 Christensenellaceae bacterium | reverse complement strand
CTGGTGATCCTTTTCATAAGCAACCCTTCACAGGCCATGGACGGTTTCGGCATGATACTCACGGGAGGGGTTTACGACGGCGCGAAAAGCATCGGGCAGGTGCTCTACTACGCAACCCCCATAATCCTTACCGGCCTATCCGTGGGCTTCGCCTTCAAGACGGGACTTTTTAACATCGGCGCGTCCGGCCAGTACATAGTCGGCGCCTTCGCCGCGGTACTGATCGGCGTGAAATGTCCCGGTTTGGGCAGCTTCCAGTGGGTGGTTGCGCTCATAGCGGCCTTCGCGGCCGGAGGAATCTGGGCGCTTCTGACCGGCGTTTTAAAAGCCTACGCCAACGTCAACGAAGTCATCACTTCAATAATGATGAACTACATAGGCATGTACCTCGTAAACTGGATGGTCTCGCTCTTCGTGTACGACTCGCTTAAGGCGCAGTCACTGCCCGTAAAGGCGACGGCAGTGCTGCCAAAAGCCGGCCTCGACACAATCTTTCCGGGCTCCAGCGTAAACGTGGGCATCCTGATTGCCGTAGGCGCTGTTATCGCAATAAGTATACTTTTAAACAAGACGCGTTTCGGCTACGAGCTCAAGGCGGTGGGCTTCAACCGTGACGCCAGCCGCTACGCAGGCATAAACGAGAAGCGCAGCATAATAATGTCCATGGTCATAGCGGGCGCGCTCGCCGGACTGGCGGGCGGCATAGCTTACCTCGCTGGCGCGGGCAAGCACATCGAGACAGTGGACGTTCTGGCCGCCGACGGCTTCACGGGCATTCCCGTGGCGCTTTTGGGCCTCTCCCACCCCATAGGCATCCTCATCTCCGGCATATTCATATCGTACATATCCATGGGCGGCTTTTACATGCAGCTCTACGACTTTGTGCCCGAGATAATAGACATAATCATAGCGGCGATAATCTACTTCAGCTCATTCGCCCTAATGGTGCAGCTCATAATAAACCGGATACGCACGCGGCGCTCCAATAAGCCAAA
Organism: Christensenellaceae bacterium; assembly: GCA_031556555.1. GTDB lineage: Bacteria > Bacillota > Clostridia > Christensenellales > Christensenellaceae > UBA5399. The sequence goes on along the minus strand of JAVBSU010000070.1, from coordinate 3,386 downwards.
GGACGGCGTCGACCTCCCTGAAATTGAGCCGCCCGAAGAACGCGGGATAGGAGGTGAGGACATATGAACGCGGTGTTCTTTCTTATACAGCAAACCATGTTCTTCACCATACCCCTCTTGGTGGTCGCGCTGGGCGGCATGTTCTCCGAGCGTAGCGGCGTCGTGAATATAGCGCTCGAGGGCATAATGATAATGGGCGCTTTTATAAGCATATTCTTCATCCACAGCGTCCAGGACTACCTTTCGGGTACGCCGTTGATCCTTCTCGCCCTGCTAGTGGCCGCCGTGTCCGGCATGATCTTCTCGCTGTTGCACGCCTACGCCTCCATAAACATGAAGGCCGACCAGGTTATAAGCGGCACGGCGCTAAACATGATGGCCCCGGCAATAGCGATATTCGTCGCCAGGATGATCCAGGGCGTGCAGCAGGTGCAGTTCACCAACACCTTCAGGATAGAAAGCGTGCCCGGCCTGGGCGACATCCCCATACTCGGAGACGCGCTCTTTAAAAACACTTACATAACGACGTACATCGGCCTCGGGATACTTATCGTCTCGGCTATAGTCCTCTACAAGACCAAATTCGGGCTCCGGCTTAGAGCCTGCGGCGAGTTCCCGCAGGCGGCCGACTCCGTAGGCATAAACGTATACAAGATGCGCTACGCCGGCGTTTTGATATCCGGCGCTCTGGCCGGTATGGGCGGCCTTATACTGATAATACCGACTTCCGTTAACTTCAACGCCACTGTCGCGGGCTACGGCTTCCTGGCGTTGGCCGTCCTCATATTCGGCCAGTGGAAACCAATGCGTATACTCCTGGCGGCGCTGTTCTTCGGTTTCATGAAGACCATCGCCTCCGCCTACTCGGGCATACCCTTCCTTAACGGCCTGGGCATACCCAACGCCATATACAAAATGATACCTTACATAGCGACGCTGATCGTGCTCGCGTTTACGTCCAAGAAATCCCAGGCGCCCCGCGCCGAGGGCATCCCCTACGACAAGGGAGGCAGGTAAATGTTAGATGTCTCGGAGCAGACTCGTTCTGTCTACAAAAAGCAAAACGCGTTTTTGGAGATTCTTAAGAACCTTTTTTGGTGTTAGCAAAAAGGTTCTTAAGCCGCCGGTGGCAAAGAAAGGTTATTGTTATGATAAGAATGTACGATATTATTGTAAAAAAACAGGAGCGGAAAGCGCTCAGCGAAGAGGAGGTCGCTTTCTTCGTGGAGGGAGTCACGGACGGCAGTATACCCGACTATCAGATTTCAGCGTTTTTGATGGCCGTATATTTCAACGGTATGGACGAAGGCGAGACCGCCCTTCTGACCCGGCACATGGCGAATTCGGGCGATATGGTGGATCTTTCCGCCATAAAGGGAATAAAGGTTGATAAGCACAGCACGGGCGGCGTGGGCGACAAGACCACGCTCGTGGTCGGCCCGCTTGTGGCCGCCTGCGGCGTGAAGGTTGCGAAGATGTCCGGGCGCGGGCTGGCTCACACGGGCGGCACGGTGGACAAGCTGGAATCCATCCCCGGTTTTAAGACCGAAATAGACCGGAGCGGTTTTATAGATATCGTCAACAGAGTGGGCATTTCCGTCATAGGCCAATCGGGCAACCTCGCCCCCGCGGATAAAAAGCTCTACGCGCTCCGGGACGTCACAGCCACGGTAAAGAGCATTCCCCTCATCGCTTCCAGCATAATGAGCAAAAAGCTGGCCGCCGGGTCAGACTGCATACTCCTTGACGTAAAGACGGGCAGCGGCGCTTTTATGAAAACCAAATCCGACTCGGTCTCGCTGGCAAGGAGCATGGTGGATATCGGCGAACATGAGGGCAGGCGCACTGTCGCCGTTATCTCGGACATGGACCGCCCCCTGGGCAACGCCATAGGCAACTCCCTCGAAATAATGGAAGCCGTGCGGACGCTTAAAGGCGACGGGCCGAGCGACCTTACGCACATCTGCATTGAACTTGCGGCGAACATGCTCTTCCTTGCCCAAAAGGGCCGCCTTTCCGAATGCCGTACAATGATAAGGGAACTTTTGCGGGACGGGCGCGGCTTTGACAAGCTCAGCGAAATGGTCGCCGCCCAGGGCGGAGACGCTTCGATCCTGGACGATGCCTCAAGGCTTACGGCCGCTCCTGTCAAGGTGGGCGTAGCCGCTCCTAAAAAGGGTTACATAGCGCAGATGGACACGGAGATGTGCGGCAATGCCGCGGCCCTCCTTGGCGCTGGCCGCCTGACCAAAGATTCGCCCATAGACCACCTGGCCGGTATAATGCTCAAGGCGAAGACGGGCAGCTATGTAAACGAGGGCGACGAAATAGCCGAACTCTTTACATCCGACGCCTCGCTGATAGAGGACGCGCAAAATCAACTTTTGGCTTCCATAACGGTCTCCGAGGCCGCTCCCGACGAAAAGCCCATCCTGCTGGCGCGCGTAGCCGCGGACGGCGTACACGATTATTGATTATGGATATACGTCTGGCAAAAATAGCGAACGGCCTCGACAAGGCACAGAAAAACCTTATAGTGCAGCTTAAGACCGGTATGGCTATGGACTCTGTTTTCGATACCCTCAACAACAAAGACCTAATCCATGTTCTGGATCAGGACATCGAGTGCCGCGCGCACTTAAAGCCGTTGTCACAGTATATTTCCAATATAGAGGTTTCGGATATTTCCTACGCCGCTTTCCTCGAATGCTCCAAAGACATCACTGCTAAAATCGCGAGCTGCGGCATTTCGGGCCCTTCCGTCGACCCGCTCATCCTTGTAAACAACGTCATAAACAGCGAAGGGCGTCTGGATCCTATGGATATCTTTACCGTTATATCCATCATGATCAACAGCGTCTCTGAATGCTTTTCGGTACTGCCGCTGGATGCGCGCCAGTTCCTTTTGCCCAAGCTCGACACCCTTCTCGAAATAAAACAGAGGCAGCTTAGCCTCCTTGACCAGTACGCAAGGTTCCACAGCGACTTCGCGCCGGACAGGTGATTGTCCTCCGGCAGGCCCTTGACCCGACTCACTTCGTTCGCTCACCGAATAATAACAGGACACCTTGCATTGCCATGTTCACAAACAAAAGAATTGCATTCAATCCCGACCGCAAGCTCTTGCCAAAGACACCGGGGCGTCCGCAGCTGCGGACGCTAGCTTAGAAGGGGTTGGGGGAACTGGTTCCCCCTCGCTTTTTCTTTGCGACTATCTTTCTCAGAAAAAGAAAGTACATCAGGCAGTAACTGAGGTATTCCTCTTGGGTCAATGTGCCTCCGGCGGCTTAGGGCTCCGCCCTAAGAACCCGCAAGGGCCAGCCGGCCCTTGACCCGGCTCACTTCGTTCGCCCACTTAAAACAAAACGTGCTTTTACTCACACTCC
>JAVBSU010000004.1:0-2655 GCA_031556555.1 Christensenellaceae bacterium | reverse complement strand
CCGCTCAAGGATAAGGTCAAATACATGGGCAGGGAGGTGAAGCCTTCCGCAAAAAAGGTCTACATAATGCTCAATAAACCGGCGGGCTGCGTGTGTACATGCAAGGATGACATGGGCCGGCCGACAGTTATGAGCTATCTGAAGGAAATAAACGAGCGCGTATACCCCGTCGGCAGGCTGGATTACAATTCCGAAGGCCTGCTGCTTTTAACTAACGACGGCGAACTGATGAACAGCATAACCCATCCGCGGCGCAGGGTGGTGAAAAAGTATCTCGCGGTGATCGAGTCGGACATAAGCGCCGAAGACATAGAAAAACTTGAACAGGGAGTTACCATAGACGGCTACAAAACCGCGCCCGCTACTTTTACAGTGCTTAATTCGAGCGCCGGGCGGAGCGAAGTTCTCTGCATGGTTTCGGAGGGCAAAAACAGGCAGATAAGGCGCATGTTCGAGACGTTGGATAAGAACGTAAGGTACCTGAAACGCGTGGCGATAGGCGACCTTAAACTTGGGAACCTCAAAAGGGGGAAGTACAGGGAATTGACGCAAGATGAGATCAAATATTTAAAAAACCTGTAAAATTCAAGGAGGAATGACGGTAATATGTGTGGAATTATATAAATTAGGGAGAATTTTTCACTTGGAGCGAATAATACCTGAAAAGGTATATTTCTTTACGTTTTTATGCATATTGAGGCTAAATACGCATTTGCATTAAAGTGAAACCAGTTTAAATAAACTTTGGAGGTGCACGGATGAGCAAACTTGAGGAGCTTAATAGAAGGAAGGAAGAAGCTCTTTTTGTGGGGGGAGAGAAGAATATTGACGCCCAGCACAAAGCTGGCAAGAAGACCGCGAGGGAACGTATCTCCGTCCTGCTGGATGAAGAGAGCTTTGTGGAGATAGACAAGTTCATACGGCGCGCTTATATAACTCCGGGGTATGAGGCGCGGAGCGAGGTGGGAGAGGGCGTTATATGCGGCTATGGAACGATTGGCTGCCGCCCTGTTTTCGTATTTGCGCAGGATTACACAGTGCTGAAAGGATCGCTTTCCCGCGCCCACGCCAATAAGATATTAAAGACCCTCGACATGGCCGCGGCAAACGGCGTGCCGGTTATCGGGATTCTGGATTCGGACGGCGCGCGCGTTTCCGAAGGGGCCGCCGCTATAGACAGCTACGCGGATATCCTAAAAAAGTTAAGCGACATATCGGGCGTTGTGCCTACGGTTTCAATAGTGGCCGGCAACTGCATAGGGACGGCGGCGTACATCGCGGCCAGCACGGATTTCTGCTTCGCAATACAGGACATGGCGATGATAGCGCTGCACGGCCCGCAGATATATTCCTCGACGCTGGGTGACGATATAGACGTCAAAACGGCGTTCAACGCAGAAGCGCACAACAGTTTCACCGGCGTAGCGCAGTTCATGCCCAAGGACGAGGATGAGTGTTATAGCGAGGTTGCACGGCTGCTGTCCTTCCTGCCGCTAAACAACCTTGAGGAACCGCTCAATATGGCGGCGGACGACGACCCGAACAGGCAGTTAACCGGATTTGGCGAAGAGTTCGAGTACGACCCCAGGGCGCTCATAAAAGCCGTGGCGGACGCGGGCGGCGCGATGGAGTACCAGCAGTACTACTCGCCGGGAATAATAACAATGATAGGCAGGCTGAACGGAAATACCGTGGGCTTTGTAGCCAACGAAAGCGAGGGCAATATAGAAGGGCACGCGGCGCGCAAGGCCGCGAGGTTTATATCACTGATGGACGCGTACAATATCCCGATAGTGACCTTCGCGAACTGCGGGGGCACCGCGGTGGAAGACGTCAAGCCCATGCTGATAGCAAACGTTGCGCGGCTGATATCGTCCTACGCGCAGGCGGGCGTCCCCATGCTGACGGTTGTCACGGGGCAGGCAGTGGGCGACGGCTTTGCCATGATGTGCCCCAAATCGCTGGGCGCAGACATGGTCTATGCCTGGCCGCAGGCGGTTATAACAGCGATGCCGCCGGAAGCAGGCGCTATAATAATGTACGAGGATGAAATTAAAAAGGCGGATGACGGAGTTGCTGCCAAACAGCAGATGATAAAGAAGTATGAGGACGAATTCGCCAATCCGTGGCAGGCTGCGGAACAGGGCGTTGTGGACGATGTGATAGACCCGGCCCAGACGAGGCAACTTTTGGGAGCGGCGCTTGAGATGTGCATAAGCAAGCGCGGTTCAAATCTGCCCAAGAAGCACAACGTGATGCCGCTTTAAGTGAGGTGCGAGTATGAATGTAGACATAAGCACATGGACCGTAGGGCAAAAAATGGAACTGGGACTGCAAACCACAGGCCTGGGGCTGTTGGTAGTGTTCGTGTCGCTGGCGCTGATGATAGCTATTATAATGGTGCTATCGCGCGTGCTTCGCGACAAGAAAAAGGAAGTAAAAGCGCCGCAGGTAGCTTCGGCCGCCCACACTCCAATAGTAACGGACATATCGCCTCCCGTGGCCGATGACGGGGAAGAGGCGGCGGTGATCGCGGCGGCAGCGGCCTACTACCTTAAAATGAAAGCGGGCGGCGCAACGGGGCCGGTTAACGTTACGGGCCTCGCGGTAAGGCCGTACAGGAGTGCGAAAGGTATTCCGGCCTGGGGCAAAGCG
>JAVBSU010000185.1:0-4751 GCA_031556555.1 Christensenellaceae bacterium | reverse complement strand
TCCCACCGGCTGGACGAAATATTCGAAATCGGCGATTACGTTACGGTCATGCGCGACGGAAAACACATCGGCACAAAGCAGGTTGCCGAGATCGAAGACCGGAGCGAACTTATCAAAATGATGATCGGCAAGACCGTCTTTGAGCAATACGTTGCCGGCAACGCCATGAATAACGACGTATTGCTCAAAGTCAGCGGCATATCGAACGAAAAACTCAACGATATTGATTTTTTCGTTCGCAAAGGCGAGGTCGTGGGGTTTTACGGCCTGGTCGGGGCCGGAAAAACCGAACTTGCGCGCGCTATTTTCGGCTTGGACAAATACTCGGGAAAAATAGAATTCAAGGGCGAGACAGTCGAGTGCAACCCTCACGACATGATAAGGCGCGGAGTTGTGCTGGCCCCGGAAGAGCGCAGGACGCAGGGATTGTTTCCCATGCTTTCGGTCACCAAAAACATCTCCGTAATGAACCTTGAGGCGATATCTAAAAAAGGATTCATAAACTCGCGCAAAGAGGGCGGCATAGCGCTCGAATACATAGAAAAGCTTAATATAAGCACGTCCGGAAGGGAAAAAGAAGTCGCCTTCCTTTCGGGCGGCAACCAGCAAAAGGTGGTTTTCTCAAAATGCCTTTTCGCCCAGTCTGAAATGCTCATACTCGACGAGCCCACCCGGGGAATAGACGTGGGCGCGAAGGAAGAGCTCTACAAAATAATAAGAAGCCTCGCGCGGGAGGGAAAGGCTATTATAATGCTGTCTTCCGAACTCCCCGAGATAATAAATATGTGCGACAGGATATTGCTGCTCTACGGCGGGGTGATAAAAGCCGAGCTAAACAACGGCGCGGACATAAACAGCGAGCAGATCATCCACATCGTTACGGGGGGGAGCTAAATTATGACTTCGAACACGCAGCCGCACAGCAATAAAAAAAGAAAGCTTGGCAACGAATCGTTCATAAACCTTTCCATGTTCGCCGTACTGATGGTATTTTTCGTGATCGCGTGCTTCGTGGTGCCCACATTTTTCAGCGCCCAGGGCATACTGAACATATTCGCCCAGCAGTCCTATATATTGATAATGGGCATAGGAATAACCTTCCTCCTCATATCCGGCAACTTTGACCTTTCCGTCGGCGGTATCGCCGCTTGTTCCGGAGTGCTGTTCGCTTTCTTCTGCCAGACAAGCGTGCCCTCGGACGTGCCGCTTTCCACGGGACTCGGTATGAATATATTCCCAGCGATAATGCTTTCGCTGTTCGTGTGCCTGCTCATAGGCGCGCTGAACGCCGTGTTCGTGGTGAAAATGAAAATAGCCTCCGTAATAGTTACGCTCGGCACAATGAGCATAGCGAGGGGCATAGCCAACGTGGTGGCGCACGGCGCCATGCTCAACGTTGGCTTGCCCAATAATTTCAAAGTGCTGGGCGAGTATACGGTGGGCCCGCTGGGGTTACCGGTGATACTCATGATAGCGGGTATAGTAATCGCGCTCATAATAGAGAAGAAGACGCTGTTCGGCAGGCGGATGTATTACATAGGCGCGAACAGCGAAGCGGCTAAGATATCGGGCGTGAAGGTCGAGAAAGAAGTGGCTATCTTATACATCGTAAGCGCGCTGTTATCCGCTTTTACCGGCATCATCCTCGCTTCGAAGTTCAACGCAGGAAGGTCAACCGCGGCGATGGGCTACGAATTCGACGCGCTGGTCGCCACCGTGCTGGGAGGAACGAGCATAGTAGGCGGCTTCGGGTCGGTGCTGGGCCTCCTGATAGGAACCCTGATACTGGGCATACTCTCCACCTGTTTAAACCAGCTCGGCCTCCCGCCATCCGTTCAGGTAGTGGCCAAAGGCGCTATAATACTTATCGCCGTCGTGGCCCAGAGGTTCGCGCTCAACAAGAGGAATTTAAAATGATCTGCATAATTATACGTTTTGAGGAGCTTATGCCATGACGGAGATTGCAAAACGCCATCCAATAAAAAGAGTGCTGGCTAACGTCTATATACTGATAATTCTCATTGCGGTCTTTGTATTTTTCGCACTGCTTTCAGGCGGCAAATTCGTGGGCGCTCCCAGCATACTGAACATAATAAGGGTCGCCGTTCCGTCCGTCATGCTGGCCAGCGTGGCCACTCTGCTGATGGTCACGGGAAACGTAGATTTATCGGTAGGCGGAATGATGGGGCTGGTCGCCTGTGTTTTCGCCATACTGATGCAGCAGGGCGTTCCCTTTTACGCCGGTATGGTTTTAGTGGCGCTGATGGCCTGCGGCCTCGGGTACATAAACGGTTTTATGGTCATGAAGCTCAACATAACTCCGGTCATAGCGACGCTGGCCACAATGAGCCTCTACCAGGGCGTGGCAAAACTGCTCGTCCCGCCGAAGTTTGACATCATAAAGGGCGGCATGCCGGACGACATGAACTTTTTCGCCAGGGGAAAACTTTTTTTGGACATACCGCCTTCCGTCCTGGTGGCGGTGGCGCTGGTGGCCATATTCGTGATACTGCAAAAAAAGACCACCCTCGGAAAGTACTCGGTGGCCATAGGCGGAAACCGTACCGCCGCGCAGTTGTCCGGAATAAACGTCGTTAAAACGGTATGGCTGGTCTACGTGTTTTTAGGGATGGCCGCCGGGCTGGCCGGCGTCACACGGGCAAGCTACATGCAGGCCGGCGATCCTGATTCGGGCATAGGCATAGAGGTTGAGGTCATACTGGCGATACTGCTCGGGGGCGCGAGTTTTTCAGGCGGCCGGGGCTCAATACTTAAGACCGTTGCCGCGGTATTCGTACTTATTTCACTGGATAAAGGGCTCACTCTAATAGGGGTGGAATCGTACTGGGCAATGCTGGTTAAAGGTATAGTCTTTATAGGGGTTCTCGCCTTTGTGAATGTGCTCGGTGCCCAACCGAAAGCCGGTGGCAGGCCACGGGCAAAGGCCCATGCCGTTCCGGCAAAATAGAAATCAAATTGCTCTCACACAGCATATCATGTATACCGCACATACCAGGAGGAATAAAAAATGAAAATAACTCAAAGCGACAAGAACGTGCTAAGGGAACTTGCCAAACGTTACCGTGAAGTAGCGGAAGACCCGGTGATGGAAGAGCGTAAACGCGCCTGGAAAAGCCTGCACAGCTTAAAGCCGGAACGCCCGGTGGCCATTTTTGAACCATATTTCCTCGACAACTTTTTAAGGGATTACCCTAAATACACATTGAAGTGCGAAACGGAACTTGCGCGGAATGTGGAAACCATGATGGTGACGAAAATATTCCAGTTTGAAGAACTGGAAGACGACATTGTGTTGGAGCCCCATTTCGGGTTGGGCTGGCAGGGCGTGAACATGAACTCCACCGGCACGGATTTCGGCGATATAAAGATTGTGGAGCACAAGGCAAAGGAGGAGACGCTCGCCTACCTTTCGGACTTCCCGATAAAAACTCCCGGCGACGTAAAGCGCATGACGCCCCGCCAGTTTAAAGTGGACAGGGACGGCGGCATAGCCGCGCGGGACGCGCTCAACGAAGTATTTGGCGATATCCTGCCGGTTACGCTCGGCAACTTCGACAACTTCGACCCCGGCATGGGCAACCAGCCGTTCCTCGGGAACTTCTTCATAGGAGTGACATGGGACCTCTTCAAGCTGATAGGCGCGGAAGCCATGATGCTCTGGCCTTTCGACCACCCCGAAGCGCTAAACGAAGTGCTGGATTTCTTAATAGACGACAAAACCCGCTTCTTTGACTACCTCGTGAGCGAAAAATTAATCCGCTACAACACCGACGACCAGCTCGCCGGCCCTTCCTGCTACGGATATGTGGACGATTTGCCGTCGGGCGAAGCCAAAGGGGACGTCGCGCTCAAAGACCTTTGGACGTGGTCGGAATCGCAGGAGTGCGAGATGCTCTCGCCTGAAATGTTCGACGAATTCTACCTGCCGCACATGGCGGCGCTGGCCAACAAGTTCGGCCTCTCCTACTACGGGTGCTGCGAGCAGGTCGATAAGAAATGGAACAACGTCACGAAGCACATCAAAAACATACGTATTGTCTCGGTTTCCAACTGGACTAATCCCGAAGCCATGGCCGAAAAGCTCGGCAAAAATTACGTGTTCAGCAAAAAACCCTTCCCCGCTTACGTAAGTTCGCCTACAGCCGATTGGGACGCCGTGGAAAAAGACGCGAAACGGGTCGCCGCGGCGGTCAAAAAGGAAGGCTGCCCCACCGAAGTCATACTGCGCGATGTTTATTCAACCACCTGCACGCCGCTTGACCGTGCAAAACGCTGGGTTAAAATATGGAAGGAAGCTATGGAAATTGTGTGAAGGCGGGCAACTGTAACTGGTAAAGCAAAAGGCTTTGGGATCCTTTCCCCAAAAGCCTTTTTAATATTTTCCAGCCGTTTCCACCCTGTTGCCATCATTGACAAGCAGGCGCTGCCTGCTCAAGGCATCTTTATCACAACCTTTATGGAATTTTCTTTGTCGTCCATCGCCTTTAAGAGCGCCGCCTCAATATCTTTGAATTCGTAGACGTCGCTTATTATCATCCGCACGTCCTCAAGATGCGCGCCCATCATTTCAATCGCGGTATCAAAGTTGGTGCAATACCTCCATACCGTCTTTATCTGCGCTTCGTTAAGCATGAGCCGTCCGAAGTTGTAAGTCATATCTTCAGGGAGGTTGCCCACCAGAACTATGGTTCCGCCCCTGCCTATCAGTTGTGATGTTTGAAATGTCGAAG
>JAVBSU010000189.1:0-4305 GCA_031556555.1 Christensenellaceae bacterium | reverse complement strand
TGAAATATTATAGTATATATATTGCAGATAATATTGACATAGCAAAGGCTCGGGCATAGAATGCAAACATATAAAAGGAGGGTGTAAGCTGGCAAAACATATTTTTGTAACAGGCGGCGTCGTCTCCGGGCTGGGCAAGGGCATAACGGCCGCCAGCCTGGGGCGGCTGCTAAAAGCGCGCGGCCTTAAGGTGGGCGCGCAAAAGCTCGACCCCTATATAAACGTTGACCCGGGTACCATGAGCCCTTTCCAGCACGGCGAAGTCTTTGTTACGGAGGACGGCGCCGAAACCGACCTCGATCTTGGCCACTATGAGCGCTTCATGGACGAAAACCTCAATAAGTACTCCAACCTCACGACCGGCCGTGTGTACTGGGACGTTTTGACCAAAGAGCGCGAGGGCGCTTACCTCGGCGAGACAATACAGGTCATACCTCACATAACCGGCGAAATAAAGCGATTCATTTACTCGGGCGCGAGGGCCGCCGGCGCGGACGTGCTCATAACCGAAATAGGCGGCACCATAGGCGACATAGAAAGCCAGCCCTTCCTTGAGGCGATACGCCAGATCTTCCTTGAGACGGGGCGGGGCGACTGCATTTTAATACACGTGACGCTGGTGCCCTATATCGAGGGTTCGGAAGAACTCAAATCAAAACCCACCCAGCATTCCGTAAGGGAACTACAGTCGATGGGCCTGCGCCCCGGCATAATCGTCGCGCGCTGTGACCGGCACGTGCCGGACGCGCTACGGCAGAAAATAGCGATGTTCTGCAACGTGAAGCCCGACTGCGTGATCGAAAACGTCACCCTGCCATCCCTTTACGAAGCTCCTTTAATGCTGCACAGCGGCGGCCTGGACGGCGTCGTATGCCGTGAGCTCATGCTGGACGCGCCTCCGCCCCGCCTTAATGAATGGGAGGCGATGGTCGAGCGCTCCAAAACGCGCGAAAGGCACGTCCGTATCGCGCTTGTGGGAAAGTACGTGCAGCTCCGGGACGCATACCTTTCCGTAGCCGAGGCTTTAAGCCACGCGGGCTACGCCCTGGGAACCGAGGTCGGCATACAGTGGGTGGACAGCGGGACGCTCAATTCAGAAAACGCCGGAACCGTTTTGGGGGGCGCGGGCGGCATACTCATCCCCGGCGGCTTTGGCGACAGGGGCATAGAAGGCAAAATAGCCGCGTGCAAATACGCGCGGGAGAACAACGTGCCGTTTTTGGGGATATGCCTGGGAATGCAGGTCGCCGTGATAGAGTTCGCGCGCAATGTGTGCGGCCTCAGCGGGGCCAACTCCAGCGAGTTCGATCCGTCATCCAAGGACCCTGTGATCGGCCTTATGGAAGCGCAGCACGGGGTGCGCGGCAAAGGCGGCACCATGCGGCTGGGCGCTTACCCGTGCAGTATAAGGCAGGGTACCGCGTTAGAGCGCCTATACAGTAACGGAATGGTTTACGAGAGGCACCGCCACCGCTACGAATTCAACAATGTCTACAGAAAAATGTTTCTCGAAAAAGGGCTGGTTTTCAGCGGGATGTCGCCCGACGGCGCGCTGGTCGAGGCTATAGAACTCCCCCCGGCGCGCTTTTTCGTGGGAGTGCAGTTCCACCCCGAATTCAAAAGCCGCCCCAACAAGCCCCACCCCCTGTTCATAGGGCTGGTGGAGAGCGCGGCGGCGGTATAGGCAAAATCAATTATTTACGTTAACGCGGGGTTCCTTGGATACCCTTTACCCTCCGCGTAGCGGCACAGCTCTTCATGAGCGTTTATGAGGAGCTGGCGCGCCGGCGAGTCTTCCATATAACACTTCGATATTACGTCCGACACAACGCTTTCAATATACAGTATATCAAGCGTGTCCGCGCCTGGTATCGCGGGGATATCCCTCTGGCGGGCTGTCGGATACTCTTTTTTCACAAGGTCCAGCCAGGGGTAAAGCTGAAGCAGCCGGTTGTTCTCGTACACCGCCCTTATGGTAGAAAAGCCGCCCATTGTCGTGAACGCGGACGCCAGTTCGGGGCTCATTATCCACTCTATGAATTTCAGCGCCTGCTCCTTTTGCCGCGATTTATTGCTCACCGACAGCGTCCACCCCGCCGAGACGGGCATGTGCTGCGGTATGGCGGTGTAGCCGATGCAATCCCATATCTTCGTCTGGGCGCGGTCCACCAGTATGGAAGCGTTGTTTGAGAAGTTCGTGCACATGGCGATCTTGCCGTTCATGAAGTCTGTTATGCTGTCGAAGGCCTTGTACTTGAGTGCGTCCGGGTTGGAATATTTTATCGTCTCCACAAGGTTTTCCACCGCCCGGAGGTTGCTGTCGCTGTAGAGCTGCACATAGCCGTTTTTGTCGAACACCCCTCCGCCGTACGACCATATGCGCGGGTAGAGCTCCGTCATTATCGCGGTCGCGAAGTTGCCGAATATACCCGTGCCGTAGAGGGTGGGCGAGTGCCGGTTGTACTTCTGCGTGAAGAAACGGGCTATTATGTTGAACTCCAGCCAGTTTTCCGGCGGCTTGAGTTCTTTTTTGTGCTCTTTGTAGAACAGCGCGCGCATCTTCTCGCTGGTAAAAAGATCCTTCCTATAGTATAGCAGCGACACAGTGTAAATATACGGTATACCCCAGATGTGCTCGCCACCAAACGCCTTTTGTACGCCTTCCTGCATATTGCCGAACAGGCCCAGCACGCTCCCCTGCCCCTTAAGGTCTAAAAGCACGCCGTTTCCGCCAAGGTAGGGCAGCCAGGGGTAGTCCACCGTAAAAATGTCGTAGCCATCGGGATCCGAGACGATTTTATCGTACAGGCTGGAATGGGGCAGTGTTTCGATCTCCACATAAATGTTCTCCTCCCGGCAAAAGCTGGGTATCAGGCATTTTAAGGCGGGCGTGCCCGCGTCCCCCTCGTTTAGCAGCAGCCGCAGGCTGGCGGGAGGTTTTGCGCCGCGCGCGGACGAGCGCGTGCCCCGCCGCTTCTCAATAAACGAAGAGATTTTCTCCGCCGGGAAAGGGTCGTCGTAAATCGTGCACGAAACCTCGGAAAAAGAAGTCTCATTGAGGCTATCCAGCAGTTTTAACGCGCACTCCTTGCCCAGCATCTGGCCGTCGCGGAACGTGCAGATTATGTTCGCCGGAAAAACGCTGCTGAAGTAAGTTTCCTCGCCCAGAGATATTATGTAAATACCCTCGCCCAGCGTTATGTTCTGAAAGTGCGCGACTTCGCTTATGGCCTGCGCGGTCAGCGGGGACGTCGTGATGAAGATTTTCGGGTACGCGCCCGAACTGAAAAGCTTCATGGCCTTCCTGAACGTCGACTCCCGCGAAAAAGGATAGCTCAGTATGTGCTCCCCGCCGGGCGTTATGCCGTACGCCATGTGCGCCTTTTTGAACGCGGCTATGCAGTTCGCCTCTCCCGAAAACTCGACGCTGCCGGTGAAAAGCGCCATGTCCCCGCCGGATATTTTAAGTATTTCGTTTGTTATGTTGTATATGGTGTTCGCGTCGTCAAAGCCGATGTAGTTATACCTTAAACGCTCCACAGGCTCCCTCAGCAGGAAGAACAGCTTGCACTTTCCCGCCACTTCGTCAAAAAGCTCCGTATTTTTGGGCTGACAGGTGCACAGCATCATGCCCGTGCAGTTGTTGCTGAGGCATTCGTTAATAATTTGCGTCTCCAGGGACTTTATGTCGTTCGTTAGGTATATCAGTATGCGGTAATCGGGCGTAAGCACGGAAGAGAGCCCGGTAAAAATTTCACGGTACACCTTTTCGTTCAAATTGGGCAGTATGACGGCAATATCGCTCGTATCCATGAGTTTCAGATGCTTGGCCGCTCGGTTGGGGATGTAGTTTAGCCTTTCTATGGCATCCTTTATCCGCCCGCGCCTTTCGGGGCTTATGTATCCCTTTGAGTTTATGTACTTTGAGACCGTCCCAATGGAAACGCCCGCGAGCTTCGCGACATCGTATATAGTAGGCATACCTGCAACCTCCGCAGCGTAGTATTTCACATTCAATTTAACACACAATGAAATATAATGAAATAACTTTTTTGTCATGCAATCGGGTTTGACAGCGTACTTTCGGATTGTTATGCCGCAGTTTTACGCCTTTATAAACCTGTATTTGAAAGAATCTCAAGCAGTATAATAAAGTTTATTGAACTTAAATAAAGCGAATATTGCATTCTTCCCGCGGCATATTGACTTGCCGTTTCATTCGTTCTATACTCGAATAAAAGCAAATGCGCTTTCCTATCATAACAACAATCAATTGGCAGGAGCAACGATCATGAGTTCAAAAGA
>JAVBSU010000202.1:0-7333 GCA_031556555.1 Christensenellaceae bacterium | reverse complement strand
CGACGCCCCTGACCGCCGGAGGCAATCCCTAAAACCTGTCGTGCACCTCCTGGAACAACTCCTCCAGAGGAAGCTGCTTTTCGTTGAGCAGCACCAGCAGAGGGTATATGAGGTCGGCGGCCTCATAACGGAGCTCGGCGTTGCCCTCATTTTTGGACGCTATTATGACCTCAGCGCTCTCCTCCCCAACTTTTTTGAGTATTTTATCAATACCCTTGTCGAACAGGTAATTGGTGTACGAGCCCTCCTGCGGGTGCGCGCGCCTGTCGGCTATTACGTCGCGCAATTCATACAGTATCGAGGCATTGGGCGCTTCGGCATTAGTTTTTACAATATTGAAAAAGCAGGACCTCTCGCCCGTGTGGCAGGCCGGGCCCGTCTGCACTACTTTTAAAAGCACGCAGTCCTTGTCACAGTCCAGCGCCACGGACGCGACCTTTTGCAGATTGCCGGAAGTTTCGCCCTTCTTCCACAACGCCTGCCGCGAACGCGAGTAGTAATACGCGTATCCGGTTTCCAGCGTAAGCCGTAGCGACTCCTCGTTCATATACGCCTGCATGAGCACTTCACCCGTTACAACGTCCTGCGCGATGGCAGGCACAAGCCCGTCGCTGTTGTACTTTACTCCCTTGACATACTCCATATTTACATCCTCACCGGTATTCCCCGTCCATTAAGATACCGCTTCACTTCCATTATTTCAAGCTCTTTATAGTGGAACAGCGAGGCCGCCAGCACGGCGTCCGCGCCTCCATCTTCGATAACATCGTAAAAATGCTCCAGCTTGCCCGCGCCGCCCGAAGCAACGACAGGCACGTTCACGTTTCTTGATATTGCCGCCGTAAGCCCGATGTCGTAGCCGTTCTTTGTGCCGTCGGCATCCATGCTGGTCAGCAGTATCTCCCCCGCTCCCCTTTTGACGGCCTCGGCCGCCCATTCTAGCGCGTCCAGACCGGTATTCACCCTGCCGCCGTTCAAGTAAACCTCAAACCGCCCGTCTTCCGCCCGCTTGGCGTCTATGGCGACTACGACACACTGGCTGCCGAACTTGTCCGCCGCCTCGCTAATAAGTTCGGGCGTCTTTATTGCAGAAGAGTTTATGGATATCTTGTCCGCGCCGCACATGAGTATCTTCCTGAAATCCTCCACCGTGCGTATGCCTCCGCCCACCGTGAGCGGTATGAATACCTGCTCGGCCGTCCGCGCGACGAGGTCCGCCATGATATCCCGAGCGTCGGAAGAAGCCGTTATATCGAGGAAAACCAGCTCGTCCGCCCGCTGCCTGTCGTACTCTTTGGCGATCTCCACCGGATCCCCGGCATCCTTCAAATCCACAAAATTCACGCCCTTGACCACGCGTCCGCCGTGCACGTCAAGGCAGGGTATTATCCTTTTTGTTAGCAATATGCGTTCCCCCTCACTTAGCTGCCAAAAGAGCTTCCTTAAGCGTGAAAGCCCCCGAATAAAGCGCCCTGCCGATGACGCAGCCGCTCGCGCCCGTGTCCTTTATCCGTTTAATGTCGCTGAGCTCGCTTATGCCGCCCGAAGCGATTATGTTCGTCCAGGTTTTGCGCACTACGAGTTCGGTATTTTCAATGTTGGGGCCCTGCATCATGCCGTCCCTGCTGATGTCCGTGTAAATTATTGTTTGCACGCCCATCTTGTGCACTTTAACGGCCACCTCTACCGGGTCTAGCTCCGTCGCGCTTGTCCAGCCCTTTATGGCGACCTTCCCGTCGCGCGCGTCCACGCTCACGGCTATCCTGCTCCCGTAATAATCCAACGCCCATTGGAGCACGTCCGGGCTCTCTATGGCCGCTGTACCAAGTATGACGCGTGAGATGCCCACGTCGTCCAGCCTCACCCGGATGTCTTCCTTTGTCCTTACTCCGCCGCCCATCTGCACAGGTATTTTTATTGACTGCACGATCGTCTTAACCGTGTCCTTGTTGACGAACTCACCCGTGTGCGCGGCGTCGAGGTCTACTATGTGCAGGTAGATCGCGCCCTCGCCCGCCCACTTTTTCGCCATGCTGAGCGGGTCGCCGAAAGTAGTGGAGCTGTCCATCGCCCCCTGAACAAGCCTCACGCACTGGCCGTCCTTTATGTCTATCGCAGGATAAATCTTCATTGAGTCCCTCCAAAATTCTTAAGTATTCTAAGTCCCACGTCCCCGCTTTTTTCGGGGTGGAACTGTACACCCGTAATATTATCTTTGCGCACGGCGCAAGCAAACGGCCCCAGGTAACCGCACACTGCCGGTACGTTTTCCTCCGGCACGCCCACGGCGCGGTACGAATGGACGAAGTACATGTACGCGCCGTCCGCCACGCCGGTAAAGAGCGGATCATCATTAATTGTTATGCTGTTCCATCCCATGTGCGGCACCTTTAACCCGCCGTCCGCCGGGAATGCTTCAACCCTGCCCTTTATAAGGCCCAGGCAGTTGTGCTCGCCGTTCTCGCAGCTTATGTCGAGAAGCATCTGCATGCCCAGGCATATGCCCAGAAACGGCTTGCCTGACTCTATTTGCCTCAGCATTTCGCCGATGATGTTTTTCCCGTCCAGCTCGAAAAGCGCCTCAGCCATCGCGCCCACGCCGGGAAGAACTATATGCGACGCGGCTTTCAAATCCTCCTTGCCGTCCGTTATCCGCGCGTCGAAGCCAAGAAATTCAAACGCCTTCTGCACGCTCCTGAGGTTGCCCATGCCGTAGTCTATTATGGCTATCATAGAACCCCTTTTGTGGAGGGTACGCCTTTGACAGTTGGATCAATGGCAACCGCGCCCTTAAGCGAGCGGGCGGCCGCTTTGAATATCGCTTCTATCATGTGATGGGTATTGCTCCCGTAATGTAGGTTTATATGCATCGTCACACCCGCGTTATGGGCGAACGCCCGGAAGAACTCCACGCAGAGCTCGGAATCGAAGACGCCCAGCACCGTCTTTGGCAGCTCCGCGTTGAACACGAGGAACGCCCTGCCGCTCACGTCCGTGCTTACGCTCACGAGCGCCTCATCCATGGGCACGGTTTCGGTGCAGTACCGCCTTATTCCCTCGCCGCCGCCAATGGCCTCAGCGAACGCCCTGCCTATCACTATGCCGCAGTCCTCAACCGTATGGTGGGCGTCCACGGCAAGGTCGCCCCCGCACACAAGGCCGATGTCAAAGTTGCCGTGCTTGGCGAAGAGCGTCAGCATGTGGTCGAAAAAGCCCACGCCAGTCTCGATTTTGCACACGCCCGAGCCGTCCAGGTTAAGCTTGAGCATGATATCCGTTTCAGCAGTTTTGCGCTCCGTCTCAATCCTTCTCACAATTCCATCCTTCCGCCGGCATGATGCCGGATGCATGCCGCACATCAACAATCGCGTGCGGTTTATGTTTTAATGCCCGCATTCTTGTAAAATTCCATATCATCACCGCTACCGCACCCGCCTTTCAATCGCCGAAACGAATGCCCGCGCTCCTTGCGTGCGCCTGAAGCCCTTCGGCCAATGCAAAACCTTCCACTTTTTTGAAAACTTCCCTGAATGCTTCTTTTGTATAGTATATCACGCTGGACTTCTTTTGGAAATCATCAACATTCAGCGGCGACGAAAACCTTGCCGTGCCTCCCGTGGGCAGTACGTGGTTGGCTCCCGCGAAGTAATCTCCCAGCGGCTCGGGAGAGTATTCGCCCAAAAATATAGACCCCGCGTTCTTTATGCGCGGCAGCAGTTCCATCGGACCGCGTACGCACAGCTCCAAATGCTCAGGCGCTATTTCGTTGGCAATTTCAATGCACTCGTCCATGTCTTCGCAGATTATGACCGTCCCGTAGTTATTGAGCGACGCCTCTACTATTTCCCTGCGTTCGAGCGTCTTAAGCTGCGCTTCGACTTCGCGCGCGACGCTTTCCGCCATTGCTTCACTGTCCGTCACTAGCAGGCAGGCCGCAAGCTCGTCGTGCTCCGCCTGCGAGAGGAAGTCCGCCGCCACAAAGGCCGGGGTTGCGTCCGCATCTGCTATTACCAATATTTCGGACGGCCCGGCTATCATGTCTATGCCCACCTGGCCGAACACGCTTTTTTTGGCGAGGGCTACGTAGATATTGCCCGGGCCGGTTATCTTGTCCACCTTGGGTACGGACTCCGTGCCGTAGGCGAGCGCCGCCACCGCCTGCGCCCCGCCTATTTTGTATATGGCCGAAGCGCCGGCTATGTCCGCGGCTACTATAGTCGCCGGGTTAATAACGCCACCGGGCGCGGGGCTGACCGCGTAAATATTGGGCACGCCCGCGCACTTAGCCGGTATGATATTCATTAGCACGCTGGAAGGATAGGCCGCCTTGCCGCCCGGCACGTACACGCCCGCGCGCTCCACCGGCAGGTAGAGTTGGCCCAATACAGCGCCGTCCGGCCGCTCGATGTACCAGTTTTCGCGGCGCTGCTTCATATGGAATTCCTCAATGTTCGCGGCCGCTTCGCGCATTATTTCCAAGAGCCCGCCGCCAACTTCTTCATAGGCGAGCTCTATCTCACGGGCCGTGACCTTTATGTTGTCCCTGTTTATATTGTAGCCGTCAAACCCTTTTGTGTAGCGGAACAGCGCCTCGTCGCCGTTTGCGGCCACTTCACTTATTATGCGGTCCACTACCGCCTGCCGTTTCTCGTCTCCGCCTTTTGCGCGCTCCATGAGGCTCGCGATTAATTTGCCCGCCTCCGCCCGCTTAATCACACGCAGCATCTTCATCCTCCTGTACGGCCTTCATCTTCTCAATAAGCGGCTTTATAACGTCCGCCTTTGTCTTGAGGCTCACGCGGTTGACGACCAGCCTCGCCGAAACGGCGCAGATGTCGTCCAGGATCGAAAGCCCGTTCTCCCTTATCGTGTTTCCGCTTTCTACTATATCCACTATAACGTCGCTCAAATCGAGTATAGGGGCGAGTTCTATGCTGCCGTTGAGCTTAATGAGCTCAATGTCCTCGCCGCGCTCGTCGTAGTACATCTTTGCTATTCTCGGGTATTTGGTGGCAACGCGTTTCAGGTCGGAACCGTTTACTTCTTCCCTGTCCGCGTAACCGGCCACGCATATCTTGCACGCGGCAAAGCCGAGGTCGGCCATCTCGTAAAGGGGCAGCCCTGCCTCTAAAAGCGTATCCTTGCCCGCTATGCCCATGTCCGCCACGCCGTGGAAGACGTACACCGGCACATCGGCGGGTTTGACCAGTATGAAGCGTATTTGCCCGTCTCCAGAAAAAGCCACGAGCTTCCTCGTGTCTTCCGTGAGTTCGCTTATATCTATACCGCACTTTTCAAAAAGCCCGGCCGCCCGCTTAGCGAGCCGGCCTTTCGCCAGAGCTATCGTGAGCATTTTCCGCCCTCCCGCCTATTCAAATGTTATTACGTCGAACTCCTCGCTGTCGTACACCGCGCCGTTCGTCTCCATTATCACGCGCTTGCCGCTCTCCCGCATCTGCCGCGCGAAGTGGTAAGCCTTGGCGCGTTTATCCGGGCCCGCTCTTAAAACCGTCGCCCGCTCCTTTTCGAAACCTGCCGCGCCCTGCTTTTTGAGCGCGATTAGTATCTCGCGCACTCCCGCCGCAAAACCCGTAGCAGGCCGGGGCGCTCCGAACTCGCCCAACAGTCCGTCGTACCTGCCGCCCGAAAGTATGGGCACGCCTATGCCCCGCGCTATACCCCTGAAGAGTATGCCGGTGTAGTAGTTAAAATTATTCAGGAGGCCAAAGTCGATGGAGATGTAATCGGAGTAGCCGAAGTCGCAGAGGATGTCGAAAACCTCGCGCATATTGGAGAGAGCGCTCTCGCACATACCGCTGTTCGCCAAAGCCGAGGCCCGCTCAAGCGTGTCCACGCCCCCGAAGAGGTCGGGCAGCTCCAGGAGCGGGCGTTTTACGCCTTCGTCCATATTTATCCGGGAAAGCTCGTACTCGAGCTCAACGTTGTTTTTGCTGTCGATAAGCAGCCGTATCCTCTCCATGTGCTCTTCGCTGAGGTTCGCGCCCTCGACAAGGCCCCTGAAAAAGGCCGACTGCCCGATGTCTATTTTAAAATCACGGAGCCCCAGCAGCAGCAGCGACCTTATTGCCAGCGCGATCACTTCAGCGTCCGCCGCCGCGCCGCTCTTGCCGATGAGCTCTATGCCAGCCTGCGTGCTCTCGGACCTTTGGCCCTCGCCCTTAAAGCCGTACACGTCCGCTATGTAGAAAAGGCGCAACGCGGACGCGGCCGAAAGCTTCGTCGCCGCCATTCGGGCTATGGGGCCCGTCATGTCCGGGCGGAGCGCAAGTATGCGGCCCTTAAGGTCGAAGAACTTTATCATGTTCTCCTGTACGTACTGCACGGCGTCATGCGTGAACACGTCGTAGTATTCAAACGCGGGCGTCTCGATCTCGTCGTAGCCGTTCAGGCGGAATTCGTTCCTGAAAACCTCTTCCACCCGTCTTTTTAGCAGGCACTCGTCCGGCAGGTAGTCGCCCGTGCCCACCGGAACCTGTAGTTTAAGTTTGCTCATGTCAACCACTTTCACATATAATTTATCATAGTAAAACGCTAACATGATAATATAATAAATCGTCCGCCCTGTCAACAACTAATTCAGCGCAATTTCCAGAACGCTTGAGCTCATGGCCGCCGCGGCCAGTTCGTTCACATGTTTATACTCATTTGCAAAGCGTTCATCCGCCGCCATGAGCGAAAGGGCTTCCTTCGCCTTCTCTAGCTGCCGCATGTCGCGCACCAGGTTTGCCGTCTTCAAAATTCCGTGCCCGTGCTGCCTCGTTCCGAAAACGTCTCCCGTCCCCCTTAAAGCCATATCTTTTTCCGCTATCACAAACCCGTCGTCCGTCGCAACCATTACTTTCAAACGCTCCATTGCCTTCGCGTTGTCCGATACTAAAAAGCAGTAGGACTGGAACTCTCCGCGCCCCACCCTGCCCCGCAGTTGGTGAAGCTGCGCCAGGCCGAAGCGCTCGGCGTTCATCACAGCCATTACCGTCGCGTTGGGGACGTTCACGCCCACCTCTATCACCGTGGTTGAAACGAGTATGCTGATCCGCCCCTCCTCGAAACCGCGCATAATTTCCCGCTTGGCCTCGTTTTTAAGCCGCCCGTGCAGCAGCGCCATGCTTATGCCCGCGTATTCCTCCTCAAGCTCGCGGAACATCTCTTTCGCCGATTTGAGCTCGTCGTCTTCACCCTCGTCTATGAGCGGGCAGACTATGTACGCCTGCCGCCCCGCCGCTATCTCGCGCTTGATGAAACCCTTCATGTCAGCGTACTTTGGCCCGCGTATTATGTAGGTCTTGATCTTCTTCCTGCCCGGCGGCAGCTC
>JAVBSU010000040.1:0-14499 GCA_031556555.1 Christensenellaceae bacterium | reverse complement strand
AATCGTGGCGGACGCCGAGATCATCATATTTCCCACGGCAACCGCAACTATGAGCACAACAACAAACGATATGAAAAATATCAGTAGCATTAAGTTGTTTTTTATCGCTTTTTTCATGTCTTCCAGCCATCCTCTATGTGTGGCGAACGAGTGAGCCGGGGCCTGGGGAACTTGTTCCCCAGCGGATTCTCAAGGCGGAGACTTTAGCCGTCGGAGACTCACCATATTTTACTCGAACATCATGTACCTCATGTAGTTCTCATGAAACACAGGGTTGGTGCTGAGGTCAACGGTCTTTGCGCTTTTGGCGATGCTGTCGGCCTTTTCAATCAGGCCCGTGTCGTTTAGAAGCATAACAGCCCCTCCGAGAGCCGCGTTGCCTATGGGCAGGGTCCTGTCGATAAGTCCGGGCGGTATCAGGCCGATCGCGGCCGCACTTTCAAGGTTCAGGTAATTGCCGAATCCCCCGGCAATGTACAGCGTCTCAATATCTCCGGTATCGAGCCCGGCGTGGTGGAGAAGCGTTTCTATCCCGGCCCGGACAGAGCCTTTGGCCAGCTGGACCTTCCTGACGTCACCGGCTGTGAAATATACGTTTTCTCCCAGTTTTAGCGCTTCCTGGCCCAGCACGTTCACAATACTGGACTCTATTTTTGAGCCTTCGCCATCGAACGCGCCCGTCTCGTCCACAACTCCCGCGTTTATAAGCGTTGCCAGCGCGTCTATTATTCCGCTGCCGCAGATGCCCACGGGTTTATCGCCGCCTATCGTTGTAAATTTCAGTTCGCCGTCATCCAGCCAAACTTTATCCACAGCGCCGTTTATGGCGTAAGCGCCGCTCGTTATGCCCGCACCCTCAAAGGACGGCCCTGCCGCCGTCGAGCAGCAAAGCAGGCCTCCCTCGTATTTTAAGGCGATTTCGCCGTTAGTGCCGATATCTATGAGCAGCGCGCGCTCCTTCTCCATAAGGCCGGAAGCCAGGATTGCAGTCGTTATGTCCGCCCCGACAAATGCCGAAATGCAGCGCGGCAGGTAGAGCTTCACGTCATCGGGTAAACCGTCAAACAAAGATCCTGCGCTCACGTATTCGCCAAAAAGCCTGTCCGCTTCAAAAGGGGCGTGGGACAGCGCGTCCGGATTTATATCGTTTAAAAGGTAAAGCATGGCGGTGTTGCCTGTTATAACCATGGCGTCCACGCCGGAGCCATTGTTTTGGGCGAGAGATTCTATTAACAGGTTCACTCCCTCGCGCACCGCCGCTGCGAGCGCCGCTCCGCCGCCATCCCTTGCGAGCCCAATGCGCGTTATAACGTCCGCGCCAAAGCGGGTCTGCGGGTTTTTCATGGAGAACGGGGCCTTTGCCGATCCGCCGCTGTACAGCACCGCGGCCAGCGTGGTCGTGCCTATATCCACAGCTATCCCCGCCTTATTGTACAGCGGGTCCACTATGTTGAGGCTGCCGGCCGTTTCAGCCATGATCTGCCCCATGCGTTCGGGCGCGTAAAGCGATATCACGACGTCTCCCAGCGCTCTCGACTGGCAGGCCAGCCTTAGGCCTTCCTTTAATCCTTCCTCCCCAAAAGCCGCTGTCTCAGCGCTTGTGGGCGGCGATAGCTTTCCTTTGGCGAGCACGCGGCAGCGGCGGCAGGAGCCTGCTCCTCCGCAGGGCAGGTCTATCTCGTGCCCGCCCCCGCCCGCTATGGCCACGGAATTCAGTATATCGGAAAGCAGCGCGCCTTCGGTGTAGCTTGCGCGCTTTACTTCGCCCAGTATCCTTACTTCAGCGTTTATCATTCATTATTCCCTTTTCCGCCATATAAAAACGCGCCGAAGTATGTAACCGTGTTCGAACCGTTTATGTACTTTAATCCACAGCTCGCGGCGAGCTCCGACACCGCTATCCCGTATGCTTCCAGCGAAGCCATGGCCTTGTCCGGAAAGCGGCAGGGTTCTCCTGTTGGCTTTGTGCACTCTCCGCACACCTGGCAGGAGCCCGCGCCCAGCGCGATAAAATCCCCCAGCTCTCCGGCAAGCTCGTCCCTTAGGCCCAGAGTTACGGACTTGTGTACTTTTCCGGCTTCCTCCATGCCTTCGATATCAAAAGAATCTTCAAGTTCACCTATCGTCTGGAACACAAAAGCGTTCTCATAGCCTTTGGCCCTTTCTATAAGTTCATCTATCGGGCCGACATCGGGCGGGCAGGTGTAGCTTTTACCGTACCTGCCACACGCGTTCGCTTCGCACGCCGCGCGGAATTCCTTTCGGAAAGGTATATCGCTGACTTTTGCCATAGCTGCGTTAGCGCCGCGCGCATTAGCGGCCGCAAAGAGTTTTTTTTCATCAACCATTGTGTGTATTGTTTATCCCCCTTTTAATGTGTGCTTTAACCTATATTATCCACTATCGGGGCACTGTTGTCAAAAGCTTTAGCCACTTTACAAAAAACCTATTTTACTAATCCATAAATTTTATGTACAATGTATATAATGAATAACGAAGTTGTACCGCTTAGCAGCGGCGAAGCTGAAAATTTTGATTTAAAACTGGCGATAGACTGCGCGCGCTCCTTCTCAGAATCCGTACAGATTGGCTGCGACATAACAGATACCAAAGGCAAGTTGCTCTATGAGGCGGGTTACGGCTGCGCTTCCTGTGAAGTTTGCCTGACGCTCGGGCGGGAGCGCGAAAACTGTACCAAGGCGCACATATATGGCATGACGGAGTCGGAACGCTTTGGCGGCAAGTATATTTACTTTTGCCCAATGGGCCTTAGTTACTTTGTGTCGCCCATAGTCGGGCCGTACGGCAGCGCCGCGAAAATAACCGTAGGCCCCTTTCTCATGGTGGACAGCGAGGATTACATTGCCTACGATTTGAAGGAACGCATGAAGCTCAGCCGGGCGGATATCAAGAAGCTCGGCCCTGTGCTGGACAAAATTCCCTACGTGCCGCCCAAAAAGGTCAGCGCGATGTCCAATCTTCTTTTTATGGCTGTGGGCTTTTTAAACAACGTCGCCGCGGAAAACAATATGCTTGAGGCGCAGAGCATGGGCATGCTTCAGGGCCAGATAAACGCTTATATACTCGAACTCAAACGCCAGGACGACGTGCTCAAGTATCCTCTTGACACTGAGCGCGCGCTCGTCATGAGCATAACGAACTTCGATAAGCAAAAGGCGCAGGAGCTCTTAAACGAGCTTTTGGGCTTCGTTCTTTTTTCTTACGGCGGAGATTTAAGCTACATAAAAACCCGGATATACGAGCTCCTGGTTGTCATATCGCGCGCGGCCATTGACGCGGGGGCCTCGCCTGAAAGCTCCTACAAGCTCAACCACGAGTTCATAACGCGCTCCATGAGCATTAACAGCATAGACAAGCTTTGCTTTTTGCTGAGCGACGTACTTAACCAGTATATTAACAGTATATTCCAGTTTGTCGACATAAAGCATATAGACGTGATCCATAAGGCCATAGACTATATAACCCACAATTACGACAAAAAGATTACCCTGGACGAGGTCGCGGGGAAAGTTTTTCTGTCGACATCCTACTTCAGCAAGATTTTCAAGCAGGAAATGGGCCGCAACTTCAACGCTTACCTGAATGAAGTCAGGATAAAAGAAAGCAAAAAGCTGCTCATGAACAACCTTAAGCTGGTCGAAGTCGCCGCGCTCGTAGGCTTCGAGGATCAGAGCTACTTTACAAAAGTTTTTAAGCGTATAACTGGAGTCTCCCCCAACCGCTACCGCGAGACGGGCGGAAGGGTTTAGAGTCCCTGGTCTGCCCTACCCACCGGAACACTTCTGCCGCGCTCCGGCGGGGTAGCAGTATTTATATGGACAAATGTATAAACCTGTTTTAGCGCGCAAGCACGGTATTTATAAACAGCTTCGATTTTCATAAACCATGAAATATGCAGTGGCAAAGAACACGGGGCAGCATTTGCGCTTTTATGAATGAAGATTGCGCGGCATGCCTGCGGACGCTTGCCCGCTTTTGTTTTTATCCTTACTGTGTTATATTAATAGTGTAAAAAACACAAGGAGTATTGACTATGTACGATTTAATTATAGCGGGCGCGGGCCCCGCGGGGCTGACCGCAGCCATATACGCCGCGCGCGGCGGGTTTAACGCCCTGACGGTAGAACGCGCTTTCGTGGGCGGCCAGGTTGCTATAAGCAGCACCATAGAAAACTATCCGGGGGTCACTGAGGCAATACCCGGCGAGTTGCTTTCCAACAACATGAAGCGCCAGGCGGAGCGCGTGGGCGCGAATATCGTTACTGAGGATATAAAATCTTTTTCACTAACCGGGGAAGTTAAGACCCTCACCACTTCCAAGAATACCTATGAAGCCAAAACCGTCATACTCGCCATGGGAGCTTCTCCCCGGCTTTTGGGCATAAAAGGCGAGCTGGAGCTCGCGGGCGCTGGAGTCTCCTTCTGCGCAACCTGTGACGGCGCTTTCTTCAAGAATTCGGAGGTTATCGTTATAGGCGGCGGCAACACAGCGGCCGAAGACGCGCTGTATTTATCAAACTTTTGTTCGAAGGTTACGCTGATCCACAGGCGTAGCGGGTTCCGGGCGCAAAGAGTAACGATGGACCACGTATTCAAAACCAACAACATCGAGGTCTTGACGCCGGTGATACCGCTGGAAATACTGGGCGAAAACGCGGTAAAGGGCGTATTAGTGGAGGACAAGGCAAGCGGAGAAAAAAGGGAATTGCCGGCGCGCGGCGTTTTTGTCGCTATAGGGAGGACTCCTAAAACCGGCCTTATCGCGGCTGAAGTGACGCTCGACAGCGACAAGTACATAGCAGCCGGCGAAGACTGCAAAACAAACATACCCGGCGTGTTCTGCGCGGGCGACATAAGGAGCAAACGCCTCCGGCAGATCGTAACCGCCGCCGCTGACGGCGCGGTAGCCGTCTCAGGCGTGGAAGAGTATTTGTATTGAGATAGAATCTTAACTTAAGGCTCCGCCTTAAGAATCCGCACGGGCCGGCCGGCCCTTGACCCGGCCCACTTTGTTAGCCCAACTTAAATAATTAGGTGCGAACGTCAGTTCGCGCGCGGGCTGGGTAATAAGTTCCCCAGCGGGATTCCAAAGGGCAGCGCCCTTTGGCCCGAGCGCGGAAACCTAGGAGCATTCTACGAAAGGACGTAAAACTACATGGCAAGATTGTTTGGAACAGACGGAGTACGGGGGGTGGCTAACTCAAAGCTGACCTCAAACCTGGCGTATGAACTTGGGCGGGCGGGCGCTTACTGCCTCGCGGACGAAGTGCACAACGCCAGGATACTTATAGGCAGGGACACGCGCGCGTCAGGCGATATGCTGGAAAGCGCGATGGTGGCGGGCATATGCTCCGCGGGCGCGGAGGCTGTCGTGGCTTCCACAACATTGACGACTCCGGCGGTCGCGTACCTTACTCGTGAAATGGATTTTGACGCGGGCGTAATGATATCCGCCAGCCATAACTCTATGGAATACAACGGCATAAAGTTCTTCAACGGCAACGGTTATAAGCTGGCGGACGAAATCGAAGACCGCATACAGGCGCTTATAGAAAGCAACTGTGAAGAGATACCCACGCCTATCGGCAATGATATTGGCAGATTGGTTCGTTTTAAAAAAGCTTCTTCCGAATACATAGAGCACGTAATCAATTCCACCGACCTGCGCTTCGAGGGCCTAAAGATCGCCCTGGACTGCGCAAACGGCTCGGCGAGCGAGGCCGCCCCCTGGATCATGCGCATGCTGGGCGCGGAAGTTATCCCCTACTACAACACGCCGGACGGCAACAACATAAACGACAACTGCGGCTCCACACATGTTGCGCAGCTTTCCCGCCTTGTTCCAGAGACGGGCGCGGACCTTGGCCTTGCCTTTGACGGCGACGCCGACCGCCTCATAGCCGTGGACAGGCACGGCAACGTTGTGGACGGGGACAAGATAATGGCTATTTGCGCTCTCGACATGAAGCAGCGAGGCCTTTTGAAAAAAGATACCCTCGTCTCCACCGTCATGAGCAACATGGGCCTCGAAGCCGCAATGAAAGATAACGGCATCAATTTTATAAGGACAGCCGTGGGCGACAGGTATGTACTTGAGCGCATGCTGGCGGAAGGCTATAATCTCGGCGGCGAGCAGTCCGGGCATATTATTTTCCTGGACGGTAACACTACGGGCGACGGCATACTTTCAGGCGTCCAGCTGGTCTCCGCTATGAAGCGGGCCGACAAAACCCTTTCACGGCTGGCGAGGTGCGTAGAAATTTATCCACAGGTGCTCGTGAACGCCAAAGTAAACGACGAGAAAAAATTTGGCTTTGAGGACGACGAAGTTATAATCGCAGCCATAAAGGAACTGGAAACCCAGTTTGGCGGCGAAGGCCGCGTGCTTATAAGGACTTCGGGAACAGAACCTCTCGTGCGCGTGATGATCGAAGGTAAAGACCACGCCTCCATAGCCAAGGGCGCTGTCACGATCGCCAAGCTTATCGAAGAACGGCTGGGATGATTTGTTCCACGTGGAACAGCTGAGAAAATATAGTTGATTTTAAAACACACAATGTTCCACGGGGAACATTGTGTGTTTATTTGTAAAGCAGGTTTTAAAGAGTCCGTAGAAACTTTGAGGGCACAGAGCGAGCGCCACCCGTGGCGGATGCAGCGAGTACAGTGCCCCACCGGGCATGAGACGAGCAAGTGCGTAGCGCACAGCGAGTCCATGACGAAGTGGAGGCCGAAGGCTAGCAAAAGTTTCTCTGGCCGCCGGGGCAATCTTATTCTCAGGCGCCGTTGCCCAAAAACTCCTGCGCCAGCGCCATATAAGCCTCGCTGCCCAGGCACTTGGGGTCGTAGAGGATAACGGGCAGGCCGAAGCTCGGAGCCTCGCCCAAACGGACATTCCTGGGAATCACCGTATTGTAAACTTTATTCTGGAAAAAGCGCTTGACTTCTTCCACCACCTGCACCGAGAGATTAGTACGGCCATCATACATCGTCATGACAACACCTTCCACTGACAGTTCAGGGTTTAGGCTTTTCCGCACGATCTTGACTGTATTCATTAGCTGGGTCAAGCCCTCAAGCGCGTAGTATTCGCACTGTATGGGCACGAGTATCCTGTCCGCCGCGCACAGCGCGTTGAGCGTGATGAGGCCGAGCGACGGTGGGCAGTCCATGAAAATATAATCATAGTTATCCTTTATGGGCTGCAAGGCTTCCTTAAGTTTCATCTCCCGCGCCATAGCCGAAACCAATATAAGGTCCGCTCCCACAAGGTCTATGGTAGCGGGCATAATATCAAGACGCTCCACTTTGGTCGGTATTATCGCCTCATTCGCAGGCATCCCCTCCACCAGTACATCATATGTCGTCTTTTTATAAAGATTTTTATCCACTCCAAGGCCGCTGCTGGAATTGCCCTGCGGATCAACATCAACAAGCAGCACCCGCTTGCCTCGCACCGCAACGCAAGACGCGAGGTTTATCGCGGTCGTCGTTTTCCCAACGCCACCCTTTTGATTGGCTATCGCAATTATCTTTCCCAATTTAATCTCCAAGTACTATTGATTTAAAATGATTATATAACAAAAGTATTAAGAAAACAAACTTCTTATACTGATTCCGAATTGAAAGTGCTGTAAGATTTGTGAGGATTTCTTTTTAATCGCAAGGCGCACATGCGCGGGCGTAGCAGCGCTACGTCAAGCATGGGCAACGCGGCGATTCGGAAGAAAGGCCACAAAGATACAGTGGTTTTGATTTGGAATTAGTATTAGGGCGCTGCCCTAAGAACCCGCTGGGGAGCAAGTTCCCCAGACCCCAAGCGAACTGCGTTCGCTTACGAGATTATTTATTATAAGTCGGCAAACTAAGTATCAACCGGAAGTAATCACAACGGCCGTTTCTTTATCGCCGCGAACTTTCTCGGGTATTTTTCAGGCGTTGCGGCGCGCTTTCGTATTACGTATACTCGTCTCGCCTGACCGGGCAGCGTATACTCCAGTACATCTTCCACCTCAAGGCAGAGTATGTCCAAAGCGGTTTTCGCGGCTGAAAGATCCTCTTCCACAGATTTGTACAAAAAAAGGCGTCCCCCCGGCCTCACAAACGGAGAACAGAGCTCAAGCAAGATTGGAAAGCCCGCCAGCGCCCGCGCGGCGGCGATATCGTACCTCTCGCGGTGCGCCGCGTCACGGCCAAGCTCCTCCGCCCGTCCGGCTATTACGCCTACACGCGCTGAAACTCCGCTTGAGGCCTGCTCGATAAATCCGCACTTCTTGCCGGACGCCTCTACTGCCGAAACGTTAATATCATCCCTGAATATTTTTACCGGCACGGCCGGAAACCCCGCGCCGCTGCCTATATCCACAAAATCCGCGCCATCCTCAATAAGCCTGGCCGGCGCAAGGCTGTCTATGAAATGTTTGACCGCAGCCTCTTCGGGCCGCACTATAGTTGTTAGGTTATGCTTTTCGTTTTCCGAAACCAGAAAGCCGTAATACCGGCGCATCCTCTCCGCCGCGTCTGTACTGAGCTCAATACCGAGCGATTCAGCCGCGCTAAAGAGCGCCTTTGTAAAATCATCCACCAATCAACCGCCCTGTCCGTAGTACGCGTTTTTACCGTGCTTCCTGTAGTAATGCTTGTCCATGAGCTCTTTGCTTATGAGCGGCGTGCCGCCCCGCAATAAACTATAGCTCGCCATTGCCATCATTGCCACGTTTTCCAGCACTATGGAGTTTTCCAGCGCTTCTTGGGCGGAACCGCCCCAAACAAAAGGCCCGTGGCAGGCAACCAGCACGGCAGAGGCCTCGTCCGGGTCTTTGCCCTCAAATGCCTCCGCTATGACCTTTCCCGTATTTTCCTCATAATCCCCGTTTATCTCTTCTTCCGTGAGCTGGCGCGTGCACGGAATTTCGCCGTTAAAGTAATCGGCGTGCGTTGTTCCGTAGCAGGCGATGGGCAACCCGGCCTGCGCCCACATTGTCGCGTAAGGTGAGTGCGTGTGTACCGCGCCCCTCGCTCCCTTGAAGTTTTTGTATATCTCAAGGTGTGTTTTAAGGTCTGTCGAGGGATTTAACCTTCCTTCAACCACCTTCCCGTCAAGGTCGGTCACGACAAGGTCTCCCGTTGTCATCGCGTCGTACTCCACTCCGCTCGCCTTTATAACCACGAGACCCGATTTTTCGTCATAAGCCGACACGTTGCCCCATGTGAGTATGGCCAGCTTCTCCGCCTTAAGCGCCTTATTCGCCTTAAGCACTTCTTCTTTAAGTTGTTCCAGCATAGTTGTTTAATCCTTTCTTATTGACTCTGGTATTTTTCTTGCCCCAATCATCCCGCTTCGCCGCGTCTTCCTCAGCGCTGCCGTCCGCGCGGCTTTGAAAAGCCTCACAGCATAAAACTCCACACTATTCAAGCCAGGCTTTTCACCCGCAACGCGATACTGTTTTCACTTTCACTTCATCGCGTTGTCCGCGCAGGCGGCGCGTACTTTCGGCGACATTTGGTTTAGAAGTCTGAAACCTTTCCAAAGGTTTCAGGGCTTTTGGTACTTTTGGCCGCAAAAGTACATATAGCATTGTATCTTGGGTATCCCTTTTGGGTCAAGGAGCCTCCGGCGAATCTTATTGTTTCGCCTGCGGCGGCTTAAGGGGCAAGCCCCTTAAGAAACCCCTCAACCACCTCCCGCTTCGCTGGGCCAGCAAGCGAATCGTGGTCAAGGCTTCTGCTTAATTACCCTGCTTCGCCTTTAAAAGCTTAAACACTTCATTTAGCTTGGGCGGTTTGCCATACATAAGAACGCCCAGGCGGTATATCCCCGTTGCCAGAAGGCCAATGCCAAATACGCTCACCGCGAGAATGCCAATCGAAAGCCCTATTTGCCATCCGGGCACGTTGCCCATGGCTATGCGCGTGAACATTGCCATTGGTGAAGTAAACGGTATGAACGAGCAGACTGTCATCGCGGCGTTGTCCACCTGGCCGCTGCCCATGGAAATCATAACGATCATGTACGCCGCTATGAATATGAACGTCACCGGCTGCGTGGCTGTGGGCAAATCTTCCATCCTACTCACAAGGCTGCCCAGGGCAGCGTATATAAAGGCGTAGAGGAAGAAGCCCAGCACGAAGAACACCGCCATATAAGCTATTACGTCCGGCGGTATGTCGAATATAGCCTCCATAAAAGTGCCCGCGTAGCTCGCCCTGTTTACCTGATACACAACAAGCCCCGTGCCGATTATGGCGGCGAACTGTATCAACCCCGCCAGGCCGGTGCCGAACACCTTGCCGAATATGAGGTTCTTTGGGTCGGCCGAGGTTATTAAAAGCTCCATGGTGCGCGAACTCTTTTCCGTCGCCACGCTGGACGCCACGAACTGCCCGTAGATTATTATGGCCATGTAGAGGATTATGGTGAGCACGTAGGTAAAGACTATAGTCTGCGTCTGGTCGGAACCCGTTTCGGTTATGACGACATTCGAAGTCACGTCCGGATCGGCCACGGCCAGCGCTTCCTGCTCTGTCGCGCCGTAGCTCACGAGTTCGTTCACCGTGTAATTATCCTTCAGCGCGCTGTTGAAAGCGTCGCCGAAGGTATCGTAAACGCTCTTGTTCTGCACGTAGCGCGTGTAGGCCAGCGGATCCGAAAGCACGACCGCCGAGTCGTAAGTCCCGTTTTCCACATCGCTTTTCAGCGTGTCGCCTTCCTCGCTTACCGGCACCAGCTCAAACCCGCTTTTGGCCATGTTTGAATTCAATAAATCAAGGTCCGCCTCGCCGGTCTGATCATAAAACGCAACTTTTGTAAGTTCTGGCGCCTCGCCGCCGGATGCCGAAGCTCCACCGGACCCCATCAAAAACGGCACCGCCATGAATACCGCCACCACCGCAACCAAAACTATCGTAACGATTATGTACGACTTGCGCTTTAAGTAATTCATGAGCTCAAAGTTAAAGACAACGTTAAACTGCTTCATCCGTTTGTTCTCCTTCCCCTTCGATCCCGCCGCCTGTGTACTGCACGAATATATCGGCAAGCGATGGCTCGAACACGTAAAACGCGTCGATGTCGAAGTGTTTTTCCGCCAGCGCCAGAAATAACTTATCCTTCAAATCCTCGGCTTTCAAGATTGCCGAGACGTGATCGCCTTCTATAGTTACTTCCTTTACTATGTCCGGAAGGCCGGATTTTAAATAAGCCGCTACGTTGCTGTATGCCGTACTCTCTATTATTATCCTGTCGCGCTTGTAACCGCGCTTTATTTCGTCTATACCCCCGAACACGGCTATCTTGCCGTTGTGCAGTATGGCTATCTTGTCACAGAACTCTTCCACATAGTTCATCTGGTGGCTGGAGAACAGCACTATTTTGCCTGCGGCTATGCGCTCTTTTACAACGTCTTTTAACAGAGTGGCGTTCACTGGGTCGAGTCCTGAGAACGGCTCGTCCAGGATTATTATTTCCGGGTCGCTTATGAGGGCCGCCGCAAGTTGTATCTTCTGCTGGTTGCCTTTACTTAAAGCGTCCAGCTTCTTTGTGGCGGCGCTCGTCATTTCCAGCCTCTTCAGCCAGTAATCTATTGAATCTTTCGCCTGCTTGGGTTCCATTCCTTTGAGGCGCGCAAGGTAAAAAAGCTGTTCGTATATGCGGTTTTTAGCGTAAAGCCCGCGCTCCTCGGGCAAGTAACCTATGTTTATCTTCTTGTGGTCTATTGGCGCGCCGTCTATGAGCACGCTGCCGCTGTCCGGAAGAAACACTCCCATAACTATGCGGATCGTGGTGGTTTTGCCCGCGCCGTTCCGGCCCAGCAAACCCGTTGCGCTGCCGCTTTCAACATCAAAGCCTATCCCCTCAAGGACTCTTTTGTCTCCGAAAGACTTATAAAGGTTTTCTACTCTTAATTCCGTTTCAAACACCTCCGATTCTCGTTTGATTATACGACATATTTATACATCTTTCAAACACATAAAACAGATATCCCGCGCAAAACTATTGATATTGCATTCGCGCTGAGCTATAATGTACAGGACATAAACGCGCCGGAGTGATGGAATTGGCAGACGTGACGGACTCAAAATCCGTTGGTAGCAATACCGTGTGGGTTCGAGTCCCACCTCCGGCACCAGCGGCGAAGTCGCCGCAGACGTGTCGCGTATCAACTAAGGCTCGCGATTTTTCTTTTGCGGCTCGCGTCCAGGTACAGTGTCGTTATGAACATTCGCACCAGGCGGGCAAGCGCATCTTTGATACGCGTTTGAGAGTATGAGATATTTTTGTATGCTCTTTACCTGAAAGGATGTAATGGAAAGAACTGTTTCATTTGTAATACCCTTGTACAACGAGCAAGACTCGCTTAAAGAGCTTTACGCGGCGATAATGGCTGTTGTGAACGAGAACAAGTATCCGTACGAGATATGGTTTATAGACGACGGTTCAACGGACAACTCGCCCGCCGTGCTGCGCGAACTGGCGGAGCATGACGATAAGGTTTCAGTTATAACGTTCCGCCGCAACTTCGGAAAGGCCGCGGGGCTTCAGGCCGGTTTCAGGCACGCAAACGGCGACATAGTAATAACCATGGACGCCGACCTCCAGGACGACCCAAAGGAGATTCCCAACTTCATAGCAAAGCTGGACGAAGGCTACGACATGGTCTCGGGCTGGAAGAAAAACCGCCTTGACCCGGCCGAAAAGCGCCTGCCCTCAAAGCTTTTCAATAAATTCACTTCCGCTATGTCGGGTATAAAGCTGCACGATTTCAACTGCGGCTTTAAAGCGTACAGGAAGGAAGTAGTAAAGAGCATAGACCTCTACGGCGAACTGCACCGCTACATCCCCGTTCTGGCCGCCAAAAAGGGCTTTGCCATAGCAGAAATAGAAGTTGAGCACCACGCCCGCCCCTACGGCAAATCCAAGTACGGAGTAAGCCGCTATTTGCGCGGACTGTTCGATTCGCTCACCACCACGTTTTTATCGCGGTTCTACGACAAGCCCATGTACTTTTTCGGCTTGCTCGGCCTTATATTCTTCGCGGTCGGCTTTATCATAGCGCTGGTGCTTACGATTGGTTGGTTCATGGGCCACGGCATAGGCACGAGGCCCGCGCTTACACTCGCCATGCTGCTCATGATTTTGGGAGCTATGTTCTTTGCCATAGGATTTTTAGGCGATATGATAGTGCACACCATGTTCCGTTCACAGTACGACGAGGCGCACGTCAAAAGCATTATTTCGAAAACAGAAGATTCCCGGGCCGCTAGCAACAGGCAGCCCGGTCAAAAGGAAAAAAATAAATGAAATCCCTCTACACGAACGACAGGAAGGCTTTCTATGTCCGCATAGCCGTCCTTGTCTTTTTTATTGCCGTTTTTGTCACCGGACTTATTATTTACGACGACTACGGGGTGTCTGTGGACGAACCCCTCCAGAGGCGTCACAGCCTCGTAAATTACAAGTACCTTAAAGAAACGCTCACAGGCGGCGAAAAAACGCTTACTTACGTGAGGCCCAAGGTAGCGTCCCCTCTTGATATGGGGCCGATACAGAACGTTGAGCCCGTATTGGAAGATGCGGAGGACGACGTAGCCACTACGAGCGAGGGCGACGAGATCGTCGAAATGCAGTTGAGCAGCCTGATGAAAACCTACGTAAACCTTGTCGAGCTTTACTCCAGCAGCGACCAGCTTATGGGGCTTAACGCGGTAAACCAGCTTTACCCCGAGTACTTTACGGAGTACACCGAAAGGGAGGTAAAAAGGGCGCTCGGCGGCAAACGCGTGGGCTACCTGGACGAGAACGGCGGGTTTACAGAGTGGTTCACCGTGCCCGAGGACGAACTTGAGCGCGAACGGATGGGTCTTTACAACCTGCTTATGACCGCCGGCGATCTGGAGAATATAATCGTCGAGGTTCCGCCTTACGCGCCCCGGCAGTACGGCGTCGCCCTTCAGCTGCCCATGGTGCTCATGGAAGACATGAACGGCATGTACACCATGGACGAGCACGACATTTACCTTGCCCGCCACCTCTATAACTTCATTATATATTTCATCGGCCTCATCGCACTGTTCTTTTTAATAAAGGACCTCTTAAAGAGCGAGCTTATAGCGCTTGTGGGCACGGCCATGTTCTACCTTTTCCCATTGTTCTTCGCCAGTTCGTATTACAACGTAAAGGACATGCTATTCATACCAATGTTCGTAATGTCCTGCTTCTTTATGGTGCGTACGCTCACGCGCGGCCGCAAACCAGGCTGCGCGATAATGTTCGCCCTGACCGCGGCGCTGGCGACCAACATCCGCATCTTCGGCATAATGCCCATAGCAATGGGCTTCGTTTGCATGCTCGTTGAGGACGTTACGCGGCGCTTCTCCAAAAGCCCGGCCGTACAGGAAAGCCTTGGGGAAATGAAAAAGCGGAACATAATCATGAAGCTGCTGCCCTACCTTATAATAACGCTGGGCTTTTTCGCGTTT
>JAVBSU010000158.1:0-3004 GCA_031556555.1 Christensenellaceae bacterium | reverse complement strand
CTGAAATAGTTTATGAACGTCTCGCCCACCTGGCTTTCGGACATAGTGAAGCCCGGGCGTTCCGCGTTCGTGCTGTCCGACATCAGCGCAAGCACGCCCTTTTTCCCCAGTTCCGCAAACCGGTTCAGGTCCATTATCTTTCCGCCCACGGGCGTCAGGTCTATCTTAAAGTCGCCCGTGTGGACGATCACGCCCACGGGAGTCGTTATGGCTAATCCCATAGCGTCGTCAATGCTGTGGCTGACCTTTACGTACTCTACTGTAAATACGCCCGCTTTGATCTTTTCGCCCGACCTGACATTATGCGCCTCGTAGCTTACGTGTGGGTGCTCCGACATCTTCGCTTCCACCAGCGCGTTCGTAAGGGTAGACCCGTATACCGGCGCGTCAATGTCGTTTATTATGTAAGGCAGCGCCCCTATGTGGTCCTCGTGGCCATGCGTCAGAAACACGGCGCGTATCTTCCCTTTATTCTTCTTTAAGTAGGTTATGTCAGGTATGACGTAATCCACTCCCAACATCTCTTCGCGCGGGAACATGAGCCCCGCGTCCACGACAATAATATCGTCGCCAAACTCTATCACCGTCATGTTCTTGCCGACTTCGCCTATGCCGCCCAGTGGTATTATCTTTACCCCAGGCGCCGGTTTGGCCTGCGGCCTCTTGGCCGGCGGTTTTTTAGCGGTTTGGGCTTTCTGGTTCTGGTTTTGCGCGGCCGCCGGTCTCCCGCCTTTTTTAAAACGGTCTTCCTTGCGCGAATCGGCCGCCGCCGGTTTAGCGTTCGCGCTCTGCTGCGGCCCTCTTTGGTTTCGTTTTACCGGGCCGCCTTTCTTTTGTGTTACTTTATTCAAAATGCTTTCTCCAATACTATCCTTCTCTTACTATTACAAAATATACTTTTGCAGATTCTGTCTCTTTTCCTCGTCTTTGATGTGGTCTTCCACATACTTTTCGTCTATGGTAACCGTCACGGCCGGCTCTATACCGCTCGCGTTGAAGAAAATATCCTCGAGGATATTTTCCATTATCGTGTGCAGCCTGCGCGCGCCTATGTTTTCAGTCGTTTCGTTTACGACCTGAGCCACGTCGGCTATCCTTTTAAGGGCGTCTTCCGTAAACACTACGTTCACGCCGTCCGCCGCCAGCAGCGCCTCGTATTGCTTTGTTATGGCGTTCTTGGGCTGGGTGAGTATCTGTTCGAATTCCTTCCGTCCAAGGGTCTCAAGCTCCACCTTTATGGGGAACCTCCCCTGGAGTTCGGGGATAAGGTCCGAAACCTTGGCCACATGGAAAGCGCCCGCCGCTATGAACAGCATGAAATCCGTCTTGACCGGGCCGTACTTCGTAACGACCGTACTGCCCTCAACAATGGGCAGTATGTCCCGCTGCACACCCTCGCGCGATACGTCCGGGCCGCTGCCCATGGACTTGCCCGCTATCTTGTCTATCTCGTCAAGGAAGATTATGCCGTTCTGCTCGGCGCTGTCTATGGCGGTCTGTATGACCTCGTCCATGTCTATGAGCTTCTCGGCCTCTTCCTGTTCGATTAATTTGCGCGCTTCCGCTATGTTGACCTTGCGCTTCTTTGTCTTCGTGGGCAGTATGCCCTGGAGAAGGTCGCCCATGCTTTCGCCGCCCATGCCGGGTATTTCTATGCCGCTGCCCGCGTTTACTTCCACCTCTATCTCTATCATCAGGTTCTCGAGCTTCCCGCTCCTCAAATTCTCGCGCGTCTGCTCTTTTCTGGACAGGCGCTTCTGCCGCTCCTCGTCCGTCTCATCCGAATGCGGCTCTATCTGCGGCGGCGCTCCGAAAAGCACCCCGAAAGGATTTTGTGACTGCCTTGCCTGCTTCATGGGCACAAGGATATCAACCAGCCTGTCCTCCGCGTTTACCCTGGCCTGTTCCTTTACCGTCTCGTAACGGTTCTGCTTGACCATGCGTATAGAGGCCTCTACAAGGTCTCTGACCATGGATTCCACATCCCTGCCCACGTAGCCCACTTCAGTGAACTTGGTCGCTTCCACCTTTACGAAAGGCGCATCCATCAGCTTTGATATACGGCGGGCTATCTCGGTTTTACCAACGCCCGTCGGCCCTATCATGATTATATTCTTGGGCGTCACTTCCTCGCGCATGTCGTCGGAAAGCTTGCTGCGCCTGTACCTGTTCCTCAATGCTATGGCGACGGTGCGCTTGGCCCTGTCCTGCCCTATTATATACTTATCCAGTTCCTCGACTATTTCTTTTGGCGTCAAATACGACATGCTCTCACCTACACTTCTTCAATCACGATATTGTCGTTTGTAAACACGCAAATCTCGCTGGCTATCTTTAGGCCCTGCCACGCTATATCCTTGGCGGAAAGTTCAGTGTTCCGCGCCAGCGCCCTCGCCGCCGCGAGCGCGTAGCCCCCGCCCGAGCCTATGGCGCATATGCCGTCGTCCGGCTCTATCACTTCGCCGGTGCCCGAGATTATCAGGAGGTTCTCCGAATCCGCCGCTATGAGCATGGCCTCCAGTCTGCGCATCGCTTTGTCCGTCCTCCACTCCTGAACGAGCTCCACCGCCGCCCGCTGTAAGCTTCCGCCGTACTCCTCCAGCCTTGCTTCCAGGCGCTCGGACAGCGCGAATGCGTCCGCCACCGAACCCGCGAAACCTACAACCACAGTGTCGTTGTAAAGCCTCCTTACTTTTTTAGCCGTGGCTTTCATAACGGTTTTCTCACTCAGCGTGACCTGCCCGTCCCCGGCTATAACGCACACATCGCCTTTTTTCACGGCCAATATGGTCGTCCCTTTCATTGACATGCCTGATCCTCTCTTTTCATATGCCGAATTCCCTGATGACGGTCCTGAGGCTACCTAACGCCCGTTCGGCCACCATCCCGTACTTCTCCTCTTTATTCCTTATCTTAAGCCCAAGCGGCTCCATAATGCCGAAGTTAATGTTCATGGGCTGGAAATTCTTTGACGCGCTCGACGACACGTACGCGCCCAGCGCCC
>JAVBSU010000050.1:0-12903 GCA_031556555.1 Christensenellaceae bacterium | reverse complement strand
ATGGTTTTCCAGCATGCCGGACGCGACGCTGTCAAACCCGCCGCCCGCCATGACCAGCCTTTCCATCATACCGTGCACCAGCGTACCAAGCTCCGCGCCCGTTATTTCGCCGTCGTCGCTTTCCGCCCTCAAAAAAGACCTTATTCCCTTTGCGCCCGCCCGCTTTACAGCGCTGACGGATACTTTTGCCGGAACGCGGGGAAACGGCTGTATGGTTATTGTTTCCCTGGGTTCGCCTTCCGCTATAGTCTTTTGCACAAGGGCTTCGAAATCGAACTCATGCACGGCCTCCGGCGCGCTTTCCGCCTGCACGTATCCGGCGGCTATTCCGGGCTCTTCCGCGTTCGCCGCCATTATCCAGTCCAGCATGGAGGAAGCTTTGTTGTAGCGCCCGCTGAGCGCGTCCCACTTTTTGTTTTGTTTAAGTATATCATCCACGCAGCCGCAGAGGTAAAGCGCGTCCCTTGCGCGCGTCATAGCCACATAGAGCATGCGTAGCTCTTCCGACCTGTTGTCCGACGCTATTTTGCCGCTCACCACCCGGCGTTCCAGCGTGTCCACCGTATACGCCTCCACATCGTCAACATAGCGGGCAGTGAGCCCGTAGTCGTTGTGCGTAAGAAAGTCTTCGCGCGTGTCCTTTGTGTTGAATTTTTTGTTGAGCCCCGCAACGTACACAATCGGGAATTCCAGTCCCTTTGATCCGTGAATTGTCATAATCCGCACAATATCAGTGCCTTTGGGGCTGTCCTCGTACTGGACGTAACAGCCGTCCCGCTTTTTGATTTGATCCAGCGCTTCAAGCAGTTTATAAATGCTGTTCCCGTCCGCTTCAACGAGTTCCATCATGAGCGCAATAAGCGCGTCGAAGGCCTGTTTTTTCGCTACCCCGCCGCTCACGCTCATAATATATGTGTAAAATCCGTACTTCTCCGCGATATACTTTATAAAATCCGCAAGCGCACACGCCCCGCATCTTTCGGAGAGGCTTTCGATCTCATCGTAAAATTCTTTCAGGCGCACTGCGGTGCCGTCTTCACCGCTCTGGCTGTATCTTTCCGCCGCCGCGTAAAAAGGCAGCGCCGCGTCGTTGCCGGATAACCGCATTTTGGCGAAATCATTTTCGTCGAAACGGCCTATGTAAGATCTAAGCACGCTTAGCAGGGGTATGTCCTGCTTCGGATTCTGAATGATTTTAAGGAAGTTAACGAAAAGCTCTATTTCAGGGATGTCGCGAGCTTCCTTTATAGAAACAGCCGCAGGTATGCCTCGCAGATCCAGTTCACGCTTTATGCAGGCTGTAAGCCCGGAACGCGAACGCATCAGTACCGCGATATCCCCGTAGCGCGCCTGCCGCACCTCACCCGTATCTCTATCGCGCACAGTTGTTGTAAACGCCTTCCCGATGCTCCCCGCTATCATCCTTGCCTGCGCTTCGTTAGCGAGTAACGGCTCGCTTTCCTCATCCTCACCGTCTTCCTGTACGCTGGTCTCGCACAAGAGTATCCTGGCCTCCCCTCCGGGGACATTGCCTCTCAGCTTTTCACCGCCCTCATAACGCACTCCGCCCAGTTCTTCGCTCATTATGCGGTCCATAACAAAATTGACCGCGCTTATAACATTGTCCGCACTGCGGAAATTGTCGTTCATAGCTATGAGGCACCCGCTCGCCTCTCCGCCCAGCGCCTCGGCCCGCTGCCTGAATATTTCAGGATCGGCCAGGCGGAATTTGTATATGCTCTGCTTGATATCGCCCACCATAAAGAGGCAATTGCCGCCCGTATGGATGCGCTTTATTATTTCCTCCTGCACAGGGTTGGTGTCCTGGTATTCGTCCACAAAAACGTGAGTATACCTCTCGCTGTACTGCCCGCCACACTTTTCCAAAACCTTCAGGGCTTTGTGCTGCAGGTCTTCGTAGTCGAGCGTGTTGCGCCTGTTCTTTTTCGCCATGTACAGCTTATCGAAAAGCTTTATAAGGTTCACCATGGACACAACGTCCGCGCGTGTATGTTCTGTCAATTCCCGGCCGCGCAGTATAAAATCGTCATATACGGCGTCCTCCAGAAACTCTTTTAAATCTTTGCGCGCCCCGCTCCTGTAGTCGCCCGCGCCTTCTTTTAAACCCGGCGCCGCTTTGGGCAGCAGGTTAGGTATTTTGAAGCCGTAGAACTCGTCCCGCGCCTTGTCCACGCTCTCCCTCACGGCGCAGTCCAGCATCGCCTCCAGTTGCGCAATGACCGCACAGTCCGCGTCCGCCTGCTTTCCGCCGCAGTTCAGCGAAACGTCACACGCAAGTTTCATGAGCGCGAGCGCGTCGCCGAGGCGGGATATCATCTGCTTCTCGTACTCAGCCCGCAGCCTTGCCATGTAAACCCTGATGTCCGTATCGGCTGATTGCAGCGCCCATCCGTAGGGGTTAGGCTTACCCATCATGGTATCAAATATCTTTAAAAGGGCGCGGGCAAGCGGCGAATCTTCTCCCCGCCTCGTAAACCGCCTCACAAGGCGCAGGAAATCCGGGTCGCCCTTCTCGTACAGGAGGTCGAAAAGCTCCCTGGCCGCCTCGTTTTTTAGCGACGCCGCCTCGACGTCGTTCATAATTTTAAAATTAGGGGAGACTTCAGCGATATTGTAATTCTCACGCGTCACTTTAGCGCAAAAGCTGTGGAAAGTTGAAATGTCCGCCGCGCTGGTCAGCTCCGACTGCTCCATGAGGCGCTTATCCTCCCGCCCGGACGCAGCGGCCATGAGTTCCCCCGCGATGCGGCTTTTCATTTCGGCCGCGGCCGCGTTGGTGAAAGTCATAACAAGCATATGCCTTATATCAGCGCCGCCGCAAATGAGCCGCGCCACGCGCCCTGCCAGCACGCTCGTCTTTCCGCTGCCCGCCGCCGCCGACACAAGGGCCGCGTCATAATCATCATTTATCGCGATTCGTTGCGTGTCAGT
This sequence comes from Christensenellaceae bacterium, assembly GCA_031556555.1. GTDB lineage: Bacteria > Bacillota > Clostridia > Christensenellales > Christensenellaceae > UBA5399. The sequence goes on along the minus strand of JAVBSU010000050.1, from coordinate 9,951 downwards.
ATAGTTCATTCGGAACCTTCCAGTTCTTCTTCCATTTCCTTGAGCAGCAGATCCCGCTCGCCCCTGATCACGTCGCGCGCCACTCCGCCCGCATTGCTTTTATCGATCATGCACACGCAGGCGTAATCACAGTACCTGCATGGCAATCCGTCACCGCCGTCCCTCGCCGGCGCTATTGCGTCTTCTCCGTCCCTTATGCGTTTCTTCGCGCCGCTTATGAGTTTTAAAGTGTGGCGCACCAGCGTTTGGAGCTTATCGTCCGGATAGTAGCGCGCCTCTGACAGCGCGTGGTATTCCCCGTCCTTTTTGATACGCACGTTTATTGAAAAGAGGCTGTTGCTGTCCGCCTGCCCGTATAGCTTCGCCGCAACGCTCTCCTCCGCGCCCGCTATGCCACGCATACGGTAGAGCGGCAGGAGCGCTTGCTCCCTCTCGCGTATGGCTGTGTATATGCGCATGTAATTAGCTCCGGCGAAGAGGTAGTCCTCTCCAAGAAGCTCCTTCACTGCAATTATGTATATTATGAGCTGTAAATCCAGCCCGGCCTTTGCCCGGGCAAGGTCGAAGTCCATTAAACCCGTCTTGTAGTCCACTATACCGAAATAGTTTTCTCCATCCACACGGGCGGCGTCTATACGGTCTATAACACCCTTTATACCCATAACGTCAAATGTGTGTTCGGTCGCATACGGCACGAGCTCTCCCGCCAGGCATTGTTCGCGTATCATCTTAGCCGATATGCCGACATCCCTTTGCACGGCGTCCAAAACGGCCTGGTTGTGCTTATTAAGTATATATCTATCGTTCGTTTCTCGTACGCTTAACGAACATTTGTTAACCAAGCCAGACAGTTCTTCCTCGCTTATTTTAGCCCAGCTTTTGCCGCTGTGCGCTATCTCTTTGGACAGCAGGTCCAGCACAGCGTGCGCGTAACTGCCCGCGTCAATACTGTTTATACCGCTCTCACGCAACGCCTTCGCCCTAACGCCATACTTTATAAAGTGGCCGTAGGGGCAGGAGTAAAAGCTCTCCACCCTTGTGGCGGAGGAGATTGACTCGCCGTACAGCCTCTTCGCCAGCTCCGGGTCTATGCGCACCGCTTCGTTTTTATGCTCCACTCCCCATTTTAGGGCGTTGAGCTTGTCCGCGTAATTATCATCGAGGAATACCGCCGCCGAACTGTTCACCGAAGCGGCGTTGACATACCCGTCCGCCGCGTCCCGCACATAGCCGGTTGCCACTTCAAACGCGTTTTGAGATAGAAGCGGCGCGATATCCTCCAGCCTGTTTTCCCTTATGCTCTCAAACAGCGAGTGCATCCTGTATATTAGCTGCGATTTTTGCTTTTTTCCGTCCAGTACGCAGCTTATGTATAGCTTATCTGTTGGCCGGGACAGCGCTTTTGTTATGAGCAGCCTTTGCCGGTCCACGCCGCCCGTATGCTTTAATCCCTTGATCCCGCTCAGTATAAGCTCCCTCTCGTCATCCGTTATGATATCCGTAGCGCGCGAATAATTGGGAATTATCCCCTCGTTCACACCCATCACGAAGAGTACTTTTATTTCGGGCAGGTAAGTCCCCGCTATATCGCCGCACAGTACTTCGTTCACCGCGGGGGGGATCACGCCTATGCGTTCATTTTCCATCCCCGCTCTTATAAGGTCGGGCAGGTACGGCGCGGAACCTCCCTCGGGCAGGTGGAGCGCCTGCTCCAGGACTTCGCATATTCTCTCATAAGCCTGTTCGGTGAAATCCGCTTCCTCCAGCAGCCCATTTATCCTCATTTGCGCCGATTTTCTCTCGACTTTGCCGCGTATATCCAGCCTTTCCATGTAGCTCCGCACACACTTCACCACATTTCCGGCCTGCGGCGGCCGGGCCGAACGCTGGCGAAGTTCTGCGAGCGGTTCCATGAATTTTTGCCTGATGCTTTCAATTTCGCCGTCAAATTGCTTTAGAAACGCAAAGCCGTCCCTTATGTTTTCGTACGCGTAGTTTTGCAGCAATCCAGCCTCAGCGCGTGAAATATCGCAGTAACCTGTCGCGGCGTGGGTCAAGAGTGTCTCTTTGCTCAAACGCCCCCTCGCCAATTCGAACGCGCCCAGCACGAAATCCGCCAGCGAACTTGACAATAGCCTGCGTTTTTCGCCGGTGAACAGCGGAATGTTTGAAAGCCCGAATTTTTCCTGCACAATACTTGCGTAACCGGCCTCGCTTCCATACAGAACGGCTATGTCAGAGAACTTCAAGCCGCTTTTTTGCGTGAGGTAAGCAACCTGCGCGGCCACTCCCGAAACTTCTGCCCGGATATCGCCCGCGTATGAAATGCTTATATCCTTTGCGGGCTCCTTTCTTTCCGCGGGGAAAGCGAAGATGTTTTTTTCGAGGTGCAGTATATCAGCGGACCTTCTTCCGCCTGATGAAACGACGGTAATCTTTACTCCGTTAAGTCCTGCCGCACGCGCCAGCCTTTCCCTGTTCTCGCGGCATATGCCGTAGACTTCACCGTCCGCCTCATCCTCGCCGGCATGCAAAAAAGACACGGCCGTGCTCCGCGCCGTGTTCATTATATTGGCTATAAAGCGCATCGTCTGCGAGTTGTACATATCGAAGCCGTGTATGAAAACCCTCGCGTCCCGGATGAAGGCGGCTTCGTGTATGTGATCGGACACAAGGTTCAGTCGATCCTCGGTGTCCACCACTCCCGCGAGCATGCCGTTGAGTTTATCGTATATCAGCGCGATGTCGCGGAATTTCAACGCGGTGTTCTCGTTATTCACCGGAAACTCATAGAGCATGGCGGGGCTGATGTCCATCTGCTTGAGTTCCGCTATGAGTTCGCTGATGAGCGGGGGCAGGCTGCCTCGAGAACGCAGCTTATGCAGGGCGCGCAACTCGTCTTTATTCTCGTCCATAACGCGCTTGACGGCCATACTTTTTCCCGCGGCGCCTATGGTCTTTATTGCGGCCCCGTAAACCTCAGTTAAAACGCGCAGGGATAATCTAGATATGCTGGCCACATTAACGCCCATCATGCCCGCCGCCCCGAGCTTATTTAAAAGCATGCATTCCGTGGCGTATGTAGCCTGCGGGGGGACTATCACGAGAACGGAAGACAGCACGTCCTCCTTTACCGCCTCTCTTATCCTTTGAACTATAACGTCCTCTCTCCCCGATGAGGGACGCCCCAAAATGAATTCGACGTTCATAGAGCCGGGCCCGCGCTTACTTTGTCCAAGTGCGCTCGCTTTCGCCGTTGTCGTCTTCCATTATCTGATCCATGTCGGCGGCTGATATTGAGCGGCAGTTCAGTTTCACTTTACTCATCCTGGGCTGCTTGTAGAAGTTTCTCCTCAATCTGCCCGCAACAATATCGCAGTTCTCCTGCCTTATTTCCATTAACATAAGCAAGAACTGCGACGGGCTGTACCTTGTGTACACGTCACCCCTGCGGCAAGTAAGTTTTATGGCCTCATTGGCGGATGAAATAATTTTTTTTAGCCTGTTGCCGCCCTTTAATCGTTCGTCATCCCCTTCGGCAAGTGTGCATAGCATAAGGAACACAGACTTGCCGCTCCTGTCCATGTGGCGCACAGCAAACTGGTATATGTTGGCGAAAGTTTCAAGATTACAGAAAAACGGCCCTTTTTCCAGCATCATTTCGCTTATTTTTTTCCGCACCTCGTCTATCGAATCGGCAGATATGTGCATACTACTCGTTATTTCAGCGTACAATTCTTTTAACCGCTCGGACGGCCCTATTCCAAGGTCGTCGAACAGTATGGCCGTGACAAGCTCGTACTCCGCTATCGCCTCTTTGACATAGTTCATATGGTATAGGCAGGAGATATGCATCAAGAACACGTCTTCTTCATAGGGATAAAGCGCCGCAGCCTTTTTCAGGAATGGCAGTATCCTGGCGTAAGCGCCTGTCTTCACGCACAGTTCATAAGCTATCTTCAAAACGTCTATGTACATATCCTGAAAGCGCACCGAATTGCTCACCACCCAAGGTTCGCCCGAAGCTTTTAATAAAAACTCGCCCTTGTACATATTAAGCGCCTCAAAGCACAGTTTCATGCGTTCGTCGTCGCTCATACCGCCGTTTATTATCTTGTCCGTTAAAGCCGCGAATATTTCAGTGTCTATTTCGCATTTCATATCCGTGCAAAAGCCATAAGCGCCTTTTTTGTATATTATGCAGTCTTCCTCTATGCCTCCGGCCACAAGCAGTTTTCTCAGGCGGTAAACTATGTTTTTAAGTGTTACGGTTGGGTTGTGAAGGTCTTCCTCACCTAAGAGCACGTTTATAAGCTCCTCCTGCTTTATCATCTTGTTCCTGTTGCACAAGAGATATTGAAGGAGCTGCGTAAGCATACTGTTCCTGGCGTCGATCTCGATTATGGGGACTCCGCCGTAGCTTACTTCGAACCCGCCCAACATTTTTACTTCCAATACTTTATCTTCCACACTAGCTTTCCTTTCCAAATTCAAACAGATTCATATAAAACTAATGGTCACCGCTGCATTTTTTTAGCTAAGAGGTCCGCCGAAATACTGTGGCTCAACGCTTCTTCCGCCGTAATGACTCCCCGCTCGTAAAGGTTAAGAAGGCTGGCGTCCATGCTTATCATCCCCTCAGCGGCGCCTGATACTATGGCCGTCTCTATCTGGTGAGTCTTTGCTTCCCTTATCATATTCCTTATTGCCGTATTACACAACATGACTTCGAAAGCCGGTATGACCCTTCCGTCTTTTGTCGTCAGCAGTTGCTGGGAAACGACTCCCTGCAACACCATGGAGAGCTGCACCCTTATCTGGCCCTGTTGGTTGGGTGAGAAGGCGTCGATTATCCTGTCTATGGTGTTTGTCGCCCCCATTGTATGCAGGGTGGATATAACGAGGTGGCCTGTTTCAGCTGCCGTCATGGCCACGCTTATTGTTTCGTAGTCGCGCATCTCTCCAAGGAGGACGACGTCGGGCGCCTGCCTGAGCGCCGCTCTAAGCGCCACGGCGTAGCTCTCGGTGTCTGTGGCGATCTCGCGCTGGCTTATTATGCTCAGCTTGTGCCTGTGAAGGTACTCGATCGGGTCCTCCAGGGTCACGACATGCGCGTTCCTCGTGTTGTTTATCATGTCTATTATACAGGCCAGCGTCGTAGATTTTCCACTGCCGGCCGGGCCTGTTACGAGTACCAGCCCCTTGGGCCTGTTTCCGAGGGAAAGAACTATGGGTGGTATGCCCAGTACCGAAGGATCAGGCAGTGAGAAAGCTATGACGCGGACAACGGCCGCGAGCGATCCGCGCTGCCGGTAAACGCTGACGCGGTACCTCGACAACCCCTGAAGCGAGAAGGAGAAGTCGTCGTCTCCCATATGGAGCATATGGTCGGGGCTGCGCTGCCCCAGCCCGTATATTTCGTGTATTACCCGCTCTGTGTCCTCCGGCATGAGGCGTTCTTCACCGTAGCGCTGTATCTGGTTGTTTACTTTGAGCGACAGCGGCAAGCCAGCTACAATGAATATATCCGAAGCTTTGGACTGTGCCGCGAGGTTAAGTATCTGTATCGCATCCATCATGTATCAGTTGACCTCCACTCCGCTCAGCAGTGTGAGCGTTTGATCTTCTTCCGTATCTTCCGCGACTCTGGTTTCCCAACAAGTTCGCGACCATTCGCCCGTGGGTGTTCCGCCATTAAGGGCGAGTTCCAGCTCCACATGAAGGGATCTTATTTCATCTATCGGTATATCGTACACAACGAGCGCGGTATCACCGCTCACGTTGACCTCGTAACCCGCGTCTGTAAGAAGTTCCGTGTAATTTTCACCCGTTCCCGCCGCACGCATTACCGAAACGGCAAATTCTTCCGCAATGGCGTCCGCCTCGTAGTACTGTTCCGCCGACTGCCGCGTCTTTTCGGCCAGCGCGAGATCCGCCTTCGCGGAAACAAGCGAAAGGGTCGCCAGCGTGGTAAGGCACAGCACCACAAATATTGCAAGTATTGAAATCCCGCCCGTGCCCGTATTAACGCCGTTTACGCCTTTTCCCATACTATGCTCACTTTCCCAGGTATTTCTTAGCGGTGACGCCGTAGAGCACGTCTTCTTCTTTCTTTATTTCTACATCAAAGGTCGCCAGACCTTCATCGTCTTCACTTAGTTTTATGTTCATCTCATATTTCTGGTCATTTTCTTCCGGCGCGGCCTTCCAGTTCCCGTCAAAGTAACCCAGGTATCCGCCCGGCACTTCTATAGTACCATACTCCTCCAACACGCCGTCAAGCGCGCTCTCGGAATTCCTGAAAGCTTCCACCGCCGTCTGCCCAACCATGTTGGCCATTGTGATATCCGTGCTTTTGGTGCTCATCAGGCGCGCCGAAGCAAATATATTGACGCATATTGCGCCCGCTATTGAAAAGAACAATATGATTATTATCAGTTCTATTAGAAAGAGTTTAGTTTTTGACGACTGGTTATTCATCGGTTCTCATTCCTCGCCGCTGCTCTTTATACCGATAAGGCTGCTGAAACTGTAGCCTTCGCTGTCTTCCGCGTTTACTTTTATCAGGCTCTCCCGCTCAAGGTCGAGCTCCATGCCGCTTAATTCCATAATAGACTGGCCGTCTCCCGGAGAGACCGCCGTTCCTTCTTTTACCGTCAGTTCCTTAAGCTCGCCCCCATAAACGTAAATCCACGTCTCATACCTGCTGCCGCCCGCGCTGGATGTTAATACAAGCGCGTCGGCGCCGTCCACATCTCCCACCCTGACATCGCCCATATAGTCGTTCTGGCGCACCTTCTCGGTAACGTAGGACACAGACGTGCGCGCGTTGTAGTTAGAACTCATACCGGCTGAGATGTTTTGGTATACGTTAGCGCCCAGCACGACAATGAACAGCGCCAGCACCGCGAACACGCAGAACAGCGACAGGACGAACACTATATCGGTTATATGCTGTTTATTCTGCTCCATATCAGGCCTTTCACTATTTTGCCGCGAACACCGTAATTTGCGGCAGTATGTTCGCCGCAACCCTCTGGTAGTGATAACCGTAGTTGTCGTAATCAAGTATCAGCCCGTAGTTATCCCTAAGGTATTCAAGGTTTGCCGGATACCTTCCTTCTATGGCGTAACACTGGACAACCGAGCGCCGCACCGCCTGTTCCATTACCTTGAGCCTTTCTTCATCCGCCGAGCGCTGCACATTTCCCACTCCCAGCACGACTATCACGACTATCATGACGAACAGAAGCACAGGTATCAAATACTTGTACAGCGGCGGCCTTTCCTTTTTTTGGCTTATGAAGGCTTTTGCCATATCCCTTATACCCCTAGCCTATCGCCGACATTATGCCCATGAGCGGCAGCATTACGGACATGAGTATCAGGCCCACCACCAGCGACAGTATGGCCACGAGGGTGGGTTCGATCGCCGCTATCATGGAGTTAATGCTACGGGCCGTCTCTTCCTCGTAGTGCGCGGCTATGCGGTGCATGACTTCATCAAGCGAACCCGTCTTAAAGCCTATGCTTATCATTTTGCCGTATATGCCCGAGAAAACTCCCGACCGCACTATGGCGTCCGCGAAACCGATCCCCGATCCCATCATATTTTTGACTTCCCAGACCTTTCTGTGCGTCTGCTTGTCGTCAATGAGTTCGAGCGTCATGTCCATCGCCGCGTCAACGTCCATTCCGCTTCCCAGCATTAGCGCCATTGCAGAGGCAAACCTGCCCGAAGCCATGGATGCGGCAGTCTTTTTAAACAATTTTGCGCCCCAGGACGACAGAGTTCGGTTTCCGCCCTCCGTGTTGCGCAGTATGAGGAAAACCAAAACTATTATGGCCGCAACAAGCACTATGATAAACCAGTTGTCGCTGAGCGCCTTGCCGAAGTTCAGTATTCCCTGGACAAAGCCGGAAAGCTGACTGCCAAGCTGCTCGTACACTCCCTGGAAAACCGGCAGTACCTGGACGATTATTATGAACACGACCACCAGCATCATTACTATCATGACCAGAGGATATGTGACGGCGCTCCTTATGTTTTTAGAAATGGCTTCGCTGCGCTCGTAGTACGCCCTGAGAGAGTTTAGAACTTCTTCCAGCCTGCCGGAAGTTTCCCCTATCTCCACCATGTCCACCATGTATTTTGGAAATTCGCCCGTCTCCCTGAGGGACTGCGCAAAGGTCTGCCCCACTTCAACCGATCTTAGCAGCCGCACCGTTATTTCCGATCCCCTGGTGTTTTTTGTGTCCTCGTTAAGGAGCAAGAGGCTCTCCTCCAGCGAAATGCCCGCTTTTATCATAAATCCGAGCTGCTCGCAAAACGCCGCTATCTCGCTGTCTGTAAGCATTTTCTTCTTATTGGCCATAGTACAACTCCTTTAGTATGTATAAAGCTGCTGGTAGTTCGATCCGTCACCCACATAATCCGCCGCCGCGCCTGACGACGCCGCCAGGGTCGGGTCCATCATCTTCCATTGAGACCCGTCAAAAGTTATATCGAAAACTTTTCCCGTTTCATTCGTGTGCACCGCCACCCACGCGTGGTTCACACTGTTATTTACCATCCCTGTCACAAGTTGTGTGGGTATGCGCTGCGTACGCAGTATCGCCGCCATAAGCGACGCAAAATCAAAGCATATCCCCTTCTTTGTGGAGAGCGTCTCGTCTATATTTGGAAGATAATCGGGCAATACCCCGCTTTGCAGCGTGGTCGCTTTGTCGTAGTCGTAGGAAATGTTTTTAGCAAGGTAATCGAACACCATGTAAATAGCGTCAAGCTCGCTGGTGGCGTCTGCCACAAGTTGCGATCCAAAAGCGACGGCCTGGCTCTGGTCGTTGAAATTCACGTATTGGTTTGGGTAAAGGTAAGGAAGGTATTCGTCGCTTATGGCCGCGTCAAAGCTGCCGGAGAAGAGTTGGGAGTATTTATCTCCCTGCCCGTTGGGGTCTTGGTTTTCGTAAACCGTTACAGTGTAAGTACCGTCGCCGTAAGTCAACGGGAAGGTGTCCACAGTGCTTTTCGTCAGGTAAAACTGGTAGTTCTGATAGCCGTCTTTCCCTACCTGCATTATCACATTTTGGTTGTCCCCGTTGTATTGCACCATAAAATAACCATCCGCGGCATTGGAATAATCGATAGCTACCGAAGAGTTGCCCATTGTGCTTTGCCCGCCCGGATAAGGCGCGAGTACTGTGGGCGTGTTGTCCCTTACAGTGCCGTCCCCGCCCGAAGGCCTTCCTCCACAGCCGCTTACAAGCGAAGCAAGCGCTATCATCGCAAACAAAGCGGCAAACGCCACCCAGTTTATCCTAATAGTTGTCGCTCGCTTTTTGCCCATAATCAGTCCAAATTTATACTGTATATCTCATCCAAGCGTTGCTGCATCATTTTGCAGCTTTCGGTGAGCACCGGTGAAAACGCGCCGAAGTCTCCCCTCACTATCGCTTCTATTGTCTCGTCGTGAGAAAAGTTCCTGCCTGTGTATACCCCTTCCCTGAGGCTGTCGTAAGTATCGGCCAGCCCCACGACCTGTGCGCTTATTGGTATTTCGTCCCCCACAAGCTTTGTTGGATATCCCGATCCATCCCATCTTTCGTGGTGGTTTAAGCATATCTCCAGCGCCATGTCGATGTATTCCCGGTTTTCCATGTTGTTCATGGACTCTATTATCTGGCAGCCCCTGGTTATGTGCGACTCCATCATTTCCTGTTCCGTGTCCGAAAGCTCGCCCTTTTTATCGAGTATATCCTCGGGGATAAGTATTAGCCCTATATCGTGCAGTATGGAAGCCGTGGAGATAAGCCCTATTTTCTGCAACGTCAGGCCGTATTTTTCATCGCTGTATTCGTATATGAAACTGAGTATTTCCTTTGTATACGCCCTTATCCTTTGCAGCGAACGCCGCGTGGAATTGTTTTTGACCTGCATAACGGAAATAAGCA
>JAVBSU010000055.1:0-5002 GCA_031556555.1 Christensenellaceae bacterium | reverse complement strand
ATTTTTTTTAACTCGTCGTACTTGCTTGTTATGCTTATGCCCGTGGCCTCGCCGTCCATATAGTTCATTATGGATTGGTAGAGCTGGTTGTAGGGCTCAAGCATGTTTTTGGCGAATATGTTTGTGAAAACGACGGCCACTACTATAAGTATGGCAAAGGTTATGAGTATGGCCGGCATTTCCTGGCGTATCAGGTCCCACGCGTTTATACCGCTTTGGGGACCAGCCTCAAGCCCGGTTTCATATACGCTTATGAAACTGCCGACGGAGACTAGCACCGTTATGAGCATCGCCACAACGAGTATTACAACAATTAATATTACAATTCCTTTTTTCAAACTTTAACAACCCCTATTAATTACATGAAAAATTATGTTACCATTATATCATAACAATTACATTACAAACAACACCTTGTAGGTTTGACTTAATTATACCCATAATTTAGAATGGAACGCATATGAACATAATGGAATTAATACTGCTGGGAGTGGGCCTCTCGATGGACGCCTTTGCAATATCGGTGTCTGCGGGAATAAACGATCCCCGAATGGAAAAGAAGAACGCTATAAAAATGGCGGCTTATTTTGGAGGTTTCCAGGCGCTGATGCCTGTTTTGGGCTGGCTTTTGGGGAGCTCCCTGAGCGAGTTCATAAGCGCTTTCGACCACTGGGTGGCGTTCGGGCTGCTGGCTTTCATAGGCGTAAAGATGATAGTGGACACGCTTAAAGGCGGGGATGACGGGCCCAAGGGAGGCGCGTTTTCGCATGGGACGCTGCTAACGATGGCAGTAGCGACAAGCATAGACGCGCTGGCTGTCGGTATAAGCTTGGCGCTGGTGGGAGCGTCCATCCCGCTCGCGGCGGCGGTCATAGGAATTACAACTTTCGCAATCTGCCTTGTGGGCGCGTTTTCCGGAAAGAAGCTGGGCGGGGCGTTCAGGAAAAAGGCCGGGGTGATAGGCGGCGCCGTCTTGATTGCCATAGGCGTTAAAATCCTTCTGGAACATCTTTTGGGCTGAAGAAGCGAAATTCCAGGAGGCGCGGGACGCCGCCGGCGTGGTAAACGGCCTTGCCCGCGGAGAGAAAGATCCGGTAAAAGCGAAAGTGCTGCGGGCAATGGGGCAGGTTGCGGCAACGCCACATGTCAGGTGGCATGCGCTGGCCGCTTCTGAGTACGCTATAGTAATCATCAACCTAATGTATCCGGATGATCTTGACAAAGTTAAGGAAGAACGCGGGCTTCAGATCGAATTGATGAGGAGCGTGTAGCGCGCTCCTTTACCGTTACAATTAATACAGCCTGCTTCCACTCGTGGAGGCAGGCTGTTTGCCGGAAAAAAATTAAAGCTTGTTGCTCTTGATGGCGGGAATCAGCCCGCCATTCTTTATTATGTCCTGTATAAAGGCGGGGAAGGGTTGTGCGCGGTATTCCTTGCCTGTAGTGACGTCGTTTATTATGCCCGTCGTGTAGTCCACTTCGAGGGTGTCGCCGATTTTTATCTCCTCCGCCGCCTGCTCGCACTCAAGTATGGGCAGGCCGATGTTTATGGCGTTGCGGTAAAAAATCCTGGCGAAGCTCTGCGCTATGACGCAGCTTACTCCGGCCGCCTTGATGGCGATGGGCGCGTGTTCCCTGGAGGAACCGCAGCCGAAATTCTTCCCTGCCACTATGATATCGCCTTCCTTTACGTTGCCCACAAATTGCGGGTCTATATCTTCCATGCAGTGAGCCGCGAGCTCCTTCGCGTCCGAAGTCGAAAGGTAGCGCGCGGGTATAATAACGTCCGTATCCACATTGTCCCCATATTTAAAAACTCTGCCGCGTATTTCATCCATGTGTAATTTCCTACCTTCCTTTCTTAAAGATCGTAGGGAGTGCCTATCCTGCCCAAAATAGCGCTGGCGGCGGCAACCGCCGGGCTGGCGAGGTAGACCTCTGATTTTATGTGGCCCATCCGGCCTACGAAGTTCCTGTTTGTCGTGGCGACGCAGCGCTCGCCCTCGGCGAGTATGCCGCAGTGCCCGCCAAGGCACGGCCCGCATGTTGGAGTTGAAACCGCGCAGCCCGCCTTGATGAAGATTTTTATCAATCCTTCCTCAAGCGCCTGGAGGTAAATATCCTGCGTTGCGGGGAAAATGATCGTCCTGACACCGTTCTTCACCTTTTTGCCGACCAGTATGTCCGCGGCTGTGCGAAGGTCGCTTATCCGGCCGTTGGTGCACGAGCCTATAACGACCTGGTCTATTTTTATCTCTTCGCCCATGTCCTCCACGACCCGCGTGTTCTCGGGAAGGTGTGGGAAGGCTACGGTAGGCTGGAGCGTGGAAAGGTTTATTTCTATCACGCGCTCGTAGTGGGCGTCTTCGTCCGCTTTGTACTGCTTGAAGGGATGCTCCGTCCTCATGCGGATGTATTCCATGGTCTGCGCGTCAACTTCGAAAATGCCGTTCTTCGCGCCCGCTTCTATGGCCATGTTGGCGATGCAGAAACGGTCGTCCATGGTCAGCGACGCCATGCCCTCGCCGCCGAATTCCAGCGATTGGTAAAGCGCGCCGTCCACGCCTATGAGCCCTATGAGGTGAAGTATTACGTCCTTGCCGCTCACGTACTTTGAAAGCTCGCCTATGAGGTTTACGCGGATGGCCGGGGGTACTTTCAGCCAGACCTTTCCCGTCGCCATCGCGCCCGCCATGTCCGTGGAGCCCACGCCCGTGGAAAAAGCGCCCAGCGCGCCGTACGTGCAGGTGTGCGAATCCGCGCCGATGACCGCTTCCCCGGCGAGGACAAGCCCCTTTTCGGGGAGCAGGGCGTGTTCTATGCCCATTTCGCCCACGTCGAAGAAGTTTACGATGCCGTGCTTTTTGGCGAATTCGCGTATGAACTTGCACTGCTCGGCTGATTTAATGTCTTTGTTGGGTGTGAAATGGTCCATCACGAGGGCGATCTTGTTTTTGTCAAAGACCTCCCGCCCAGTCTTTTCAAATTCTTTAATGGCCACGGGCGCCGTTATATCGTTCGCCAGCACCATGTCCAGCTTTATCGATATGAGCTGCCCGGCGTACACGCTCTCCAAGCCCGCGTGCGCCGCCAGTATTTTTTGCGTCATAGTCATTCCCATGCTATGCTTCTCCTTCCGGGTTACCAAATTAGATATACTGTCTATTTTCAACCGAACGCGGCGTAAAGTCAAGTGCCTCGTTCACCGGCTAAATATTTGCGTCCATGGTCAGCTTGTATTCGATGGAGTCTGACAGCGCCATGTAGCTGGCTTCGATTATATCGGTTGAAACGCCCACCGTGTTCCACGTCCGCGCGCCGTCGGTGGATTCTATAAGTACGCGTACCTTCGCGGCGGTGGTGTCCGAGCTTTCTAAAACGCGCACCTTGTAGTCTATCAGGCGCATGTTCTTCAGCTCCGGGTAAAAGCCTTCGAGCGCGCTCCTAAGCGCAAGGTCGATGGCGTGCACAGGGCCGTCGCCCTCCGCGCCTGTGACGCGCTCTTCGCCGTCCACCCGTACTTTTATGACGGCGGAGGAAGGGTATTCCTTGCCGTTAAGCGGCTGCTCGCCTATTATCCTGAAGTAGTCCAGCTCGAAGAAGCTTTTATATTTATTGAGCTTGCGGCGTATAAGAAGCTCGAAGCTCTGTTCCGCCGCTTCGTACTGGTAGCCCTCGAACTCGCGCCGCTTTAATTCGTCCACAAGGTTTTGAACGACGGGCGATTTGGGGTCGATATGCGGGTCGACGCGCTTTATTGTCTTCATGAGCGTGGCCTTGCCCGAAACTTCGCTCATGAGGTAGCGCCGCTCGTTGCCCACGGTCTCGGGGCGGATGTGCTCGAAGCTCTCGTTTATTTTGCTGACGCCGTCAATGTGCATGCCGCCTTTGTGCGCGAAGGCGCTGTTGCCGACGTACGGCATGGAGGAGGGCAGCCAGATGTTGGATATGTCCGCTATCCTGCGTGCGGTCTCCTTTAAGAGCTTCATGTTTTCTCCAGGTATGCACTCGTAGCCGCGCTTTAACTGCAAATCGCCTATCAGTATGGCGAGGTTGGCGTTGCCGCAGCGCTCCCCGTAGCCTATGAAAGTCCCCTGCACGTGCGTAGCGCCCGCGTCTACGGCCAGTAGGGAATTCGCTTCCGCCAGCCCTGTGTCGTTGTGGCAGTGTATTCCTATCTCAACGTCGGGGATGCGGTCTTTTACGAGACGCGTAGTGTCGTAAATATCTTTTAAGTAAGTCGCGCCGTTCGTGTCGCACAGGCAGATAACGTCCGCGCCACCCTCCTTCGCCGCGTCCAGGCAGGAGAGCGCGTAGCCGGGGTTGTTCGTATAGCCGTCGTAGTAGTGCTCGGCGTCGAATATTACGTACTTGCCCTGCTCTTTCATGAACGCGACGGTGTCGCGTATCATGTTCAGGTTTTCATCCAGCGTGGTGTTTATGACCTTTTCAACATGAAGATTCCAGCACTTGCCGAATATGCTCACGGCCGGAGTGGCCGCCGTTAAGAGCGACAGCAGGTTGCTGTCCGCGCCGGGCGGTATGTTTTTGCGGCGCGTACTGCCAAAGGCGCACAGCGTGGCGTGTTTGAGCGGCGAATCCTTTACCATCCTGAAAAACTCGAGATCCTTCGGGTTGGAGCCCGGGTTGCCCGCTTCTATGTAATCTATGCCCAGCCCGTCAAGCGCCTGCGCTATCTTAAGCTTGTCCATAACGGAAAAGGCTATGCCTTCCGCCTGCATACCGTCCCTTAGCGTGGAGTCGAATATGGTTATTTTTTTCATGATTATCAATCCTTTCCGCCCTCGCAGCCAAAGGGCGCTGCCCTTTGGAAACCCGCAAGGGCCGGTCGGCCCTTGACCCGGCGCACTTAGATAGCCAACAAAAAAAAAAAAAGACAAACACACATATCCAGGGTATAGAGAACGATTTACCCCGCCCATACTTAAGGCCGTGCCCGAAACCACAACAGGGAATACAAAACCATCACTTGATTATTATC
>JAVBSU010000067.1:0-5396 GCA_031556555.1 Christensenellaceae bacterium | reverse complement strand
TACAAGGGATTTCGATTGCTCCAGCGTTATTGAGCCCGTCTGGTACATGGTGGTCTTGGTGGGCAGCACCGAGCCCACTCCAACTATTGCCATGTCCAGATTGTCAAAATATTCGAAGTGCTTTTTCACTTCATTCTCCTCGAGCAGCATACGCTTTGTTTTAGGCGAGTCTACTATGTAGGGCAACTGAAGATGATGCCATGCCGCGTTCATTTTGAGCGCGAAAGCTTTGACCATCTCATGGCCGTCCAGGTTTGCGGAAGTGGATTTTACCCCTCCTGCAAGCTGGATCAGTTCGACATCCTTAAGGTCGTTGACCTCTGTAAAACACATTATCATGCCAAGTATGGTGGAACCCCACGCCAGGCCTATTTTCATCCCTGACCGGATTGTCTCTTGAAGGTAAGCGGCAGCGGCAGCGCCCACGTTCGATTTGGATTCTTCGGGGCTTTTCCCGCTTTCGACGACAATGACTTTCTCCAGGCCGAATTGTTCTTCCGTTTTTTTTGCCAGCCGTTCATAATGCGACAGCGACGCGTTTATGTTTATCTCGACAATTTTCCGGCTCTTGCACATGGCCAGCATCCGGGCAACCTTGGGCCTAGACAGGTTCAAGGTATTCGCGATCTCCTGTTGTGACATGTTCGCCTTGTAGTAGAGCATCGCTACATTAATTAGGGCATCGTTTGAATAATCGTTGTTTCGCATATTATCTTTTGCCGGCGCTTACTTTGCCAGCCTCTTTTTCATTATATTATCGAGCAGTACCGCCCCAACCAGCACCGCGCCGTTGAATACGTATTGGTAGAAGCTCTGCACATTCAATAGATTCAGGCCGTTTCCCAAAAAGCCCACGATCAGCGCTCCTATAACCATCCCAAGGATGGAGCCTTCGCCTCCGGCAAGGCTGGTTCCGCCGAGGACGACCGCCACGATGACGTCGAACTCAAAACCGGTGCCCACATTGGGCTGGCCGACGCCCAAGCGTGACGCGAGGATAACGCCGGACAGGGCGGCCAGCATACCCGTTACAACGTAGAGTATCATCTCTATACCGCCCACATTTATTCCCGAGAGGCTGGCCGCCGTGCGGTTTCCGCCGATGGCGAACGAATATTTGCCCAGAACGGTCTTCTTTTCGATAAAGATAAAGAAGATTATCAGGATCACCAGTATGATAAGCTGTATGGATACCCCGCCCACGCTTCCCGTCCCCAGCTTCGCGAAGCTGCTGGGTATGTTCTGGATTATCGTGTTGCCCCCGCATATTATGAACGTAAAACCGCGCACCATGTACATGGTTCCCATTGTAGCTATTACGGGCGTTATGTTGCCGTACACAACCAGTACGGCGTTTAGCATGCCCACGCCGCCCCCTATCACCAGCACAAGCAGCATGGCGGGGATAAACGGCACTCCGTTCGACACGAAAAAAGCCACCAGCACACCGGAGAGGGCCAGGGTACTGCCCACCGACAGGTCCATTTTACCCGAAATCATGAGCAGGGTCACGCCCAGGCCGGTGATAATAACCAGCGTTACCTGCCTCAAAACGTTGTTGAAATTCTGCACTGTCAAAAACGAGTCGGACAGGATGGACAGCACTACGATTATTATGGCCAGTATGAGCAATATGGTCGCTTTGCGCAAAAAGTCCTTGCTTATTCTCTTTTCCTTCATTTTACGCTCCTTCTTCCTCCCCGCCTGTGATGGCATTCATTATCGTCTCGGCGCTCAGCTCGTCGCTGCTGAATTCACTGCTGTTCCTGAATTCACCGCATATGCGGCCTTCCCTCATCAATATTATCCTGTCGCACACGTTGAGTATCTCGGTCAGCTCCGAGGAAAAAACTATTATGGATATTTTCTGGCCTGAGCACTCGCGCATAATACTGTATATTTCTTCTTTCGCGCCCACGTCCACCCCCCGGGTGGGTTCGTCCAGCAGCAGGATTTTCGCCTGGGCGTTCATGCACTTGGCAAACACGACTTTTTGCTGGTTGCCTCCCGAAAGGAAGGCGACCTGCTGTTTCATGCTCCGGCACTTTATATTCAGCTTTTCTATATATTGTTTCGCGATTTCTTTTTCTTTGTACTCGCTTGTTACCTTTATGGCATTTGATACGGACGCTATGTTCATCAGCGGTATATTATCCTTTATGGTCAGCCCGGTGCAAAGCCCCTGGGTCCTCCGCTCCTCGGGCAGCATAGCCACGCCGTTTTTGATCGCTTCTTTAGCGGAATTGTGGCGCATGCTTTTCCCGCCTATCACGATGCCGCCGCTGCATTTGTCAACGCCGTACACGGCCCGCGCTATCTCGGTCTTTCCCGCGCCCACAAGGCCGTAAAAGCCGAGTATCTCGCCTTCGTAAAGGTCAAAGCTTATATCTTTTAAGAACTTGTTGTTAAGGCTCCTTATTTCCATGACCTTTTTCGTGTAGTCCGCCACGCTGTCCACATACGATTCGGCTATGAGCTTGCCCGTCATCATTTTTATCAGTTGCTCACGGGATTTTATCTCATCGGGGCGAAGGGTATCTATCACACGGCCGTCCCGCATGACAGTTATGTAATCACCGATCTTGAAAATTTCGGACAGCCTGTGCGAAATATATATGATGGTGACGTTTTTGCGTTTTAACCCGGCAATTATCTCAAACAGGCGCGCGACTTCATCTTCGGTAATGGCGGCGGTCGGCTCGTCCATTCTTATCACCTTGGCTTCGGAGGCGACTGCCTTTATTATTTCCAGCAGCTGCTTTTGGGCTATGCTCAGCTTACCCACTTTGTCGGAAAGGGATACGCCCGGCAAAAAGGTCGCGAGCAGTTCCTTCAATTTATCCGTGTGGGGATAAGGCTGTATTATTCCCAATCTGCGCCGCTCTTCACCCAGGGTGAGATTGTCCAGTATGCTGAGCCCGTCCACAACGTTGAGCTCCTGGAAAAGCGTGCTTATTCCGTTGTCCATGGCGTTTTTTGTGTTTTTGGGGAAATAATCCCTGCCGTCCAGCGTGATATTGCCTTCGTCGCGCCGTTCGGCGCCTGTGAGCAGCTTTATCAGCGTTGACTTGCCCGCCCCGTTTTCGCCCACTATACAGTGCACGGTGTTCCGCATTATATCTATGTTTATATCCTTCAGCGCCTGTACGCCCGGGAAAGACTTGCACACGCCTGTAACTTTTATTATGGTATCCGCCATTCTCTGTACTCCACTGTTTTTCTTACTAGCCGCGGGAGGATCTATAAGCGTATGCGCGGGCGCGCCTCTATATAACGCGCCCGCATACACTTATTTTAGCCAAAGCTCAGATTGAGGGAGAACAAGTATTACGCTTTGTTGGCAAGCTCCGTTGCAAGGTCTACGTCTGAGAGGTAATCGTTTGTGAGGAAGTCCTGAATCTCGTCAAAAGACCATCTCCAATAGTCTATCACGATGTCCGGCTCGTCTATGATCGTCTCCGCGTCCATGGGATATTCGCCGTTGACCGTCCCTATTATCGCGTCGACAAGCGCCACCGAGTTCTTGGCGGGAGACAGCGCCATGCAGGCTTTAAGCGGAGAATTGGGGTCGACCATCTCCAAAAGCTCACCGTCCGTGCCGTCTATGCTGGCAAACAGTTCGGTATCCGGTACCCCGTCCGTCGCCGTGCCGCGGCCGGCCGCCTTGAAGGCCGCCAAAGCGCCCAGGGCGGAGTCGGCGTTTATGCCGTAAACGATATTTACGTCCGGATGCGCCTGAAGGAGGTCTTCGGCGACAGCGTAGGAATCGTCCCTAACGCCGTTGCCCGCATAAGAGTAATCCTCCGCCTCGGGCTGTACGCTCTTGACGCCTTTTACGAATTCGCCCGCCCGTACTTCGTGAACGTAGGGAACGAGGGGCTCGTCTATGACGCCGATGACGATTTTCGAGTCAGGATAGAATTCCAGCCATTTTTCCGCGCAGTACGCGCCCAGTTCAAAAGCGGTTACGTCTTCGGCCAGCCGCACGTGGGGGCCGGGCGCGTCGGTCGCCTGGTTAAAGAACGTCACTATGGGTATGCCAGCTTCCTGCGCAGCCCGCACAGCGGTATTTATGGAAGCGCCGTCCTGCGGCTGTACGATTATTCCCTGTACCTGTTTTACAATGAGGTCGTCAACGCCGTTGGTTATGGCTTCGGCGTCGGACTTGCCGTCCACGATTATGAGCTCGATGCCCAACGATTCGCAGTATGCCTGGGTCTGTGCGGCGAGCGCCTGCTGGTAGGGCTGGTTCATGTTGTAGATCACCTGCCCCAGCAGCGTTACATCGCTTCCTCCGTCGTCCGCCGCCAGCGCCGGCGTACCGGCCAGCATAAGCGCCAAGAGCACTACTACCGTCATGCAAATAGTTAAAAGCCTTCTTCCCTTTAACATATGTGTTATCCTCCTGATTCTAGACCCGCCCGGGTCGTGGACGGGAATGTGATTTGCGATAGAACAATTTACTACATTCCAACGTTTTAATGAACGTGTAATACCTTGTATTTAATGTCTCCTTTCGCGTGTGATATTTGGGATTTTAAAAGAGCATCCCATAAACTCAGGTTCGCGGCTTTTCCATATCCAGCGGATAGGTTCCGTATTTTTGCCCATATCGATAGAGCGCAATAACGTTTTCAGCGGGAACCGAATCCTGAAGGTGGTTGTTGGGCGAAAGAATGTAGCCTCCGCCCGCGCCCAGCGCGGCGATCCTCTTTTTCACCTCGTTCTCTACATCGCGCACGCTGCCTTCCATTGCTTCCTGTATGTCTATGGCTCCGTGGAATACGAGGTCTTTGCCGTACTCCATCTTTATCTCATCGTGGTCCATATTCCAGGCCAGCGGCTGGAGGGGATTGAGCACGTCCACGCCCGCTTCAATAAAATAGGGTATGAAAGGCTTTATGGAACCGCACGAGTGCAGGAATATTTTAAGGTGCGGATACGCTTTTCTAACACTGGAAAAAAGGTCTTTGAAGGGCTGGAAAAAGAACTCCTTAAACGTCTGCTCAGACACGAAGGGCGCGTTTTGCGTTCCCAGGTCGGACGTGAACTCCACCCATTCAAGGTATGGAGCGACAGGCCTTAGATAGTAAAGGTTAAGTTCTATGAGGTATCCTGTTATCTTGTCTATCAGCGTATGGGAGAGTTCGGGGTCAAGCGCAAGATCCATAAGAAACTGTTCCGCGCCCCTAAGGTACTGGCCGTGTTCAAAAAACTGGCCGGACGCCGCCGTGGTCGCGGTTATGGCCTTTTCAGTGCTGTTATACCAGCCTTCCGCCTTCTCCTTAAGGCCGCGTATACGGCCTTCGTCCTCCGCTATGGGCATCTTGTAGCCGCGCACGGCCTCTATGTCCGCATGGGCGAGCGGGTGCTTTGTAACGCTTTGGAACCCGCCT
>JAVBSU010000222.1:0-4786 GCA_031556555.1 Christensenellaceae bacterium | reverse complement strand
GCTGATCGCGATGGCGGCGGCGCTGCCCACGGCGCTTGGCGCGCTCATAGGCGCGGCGACGGCGGGCGCGTCCGAGCTTTTAATCGGCGTTAGCATAGCGATAGCGGGCGGGGCCATGCTCTACCTGACGTTTAAAGAACTTATCCCCCAGGCCTGGAACATGTACAAGAGCTACTCCACCCTACTGTCCATAGCAGCGGGGGTCGCCATAGGCGGGGTTATCGTGTGGCTGCTGGGATGAAAACAAAGACCGTATTCGCGTTAAAAGACATGGGCTTCGCCATCTCGGAGGCGGCGAAGGTGATCCTCAGCGGCGGCGTTGTGGTCATACCCACAGAGACTGTCTACGGCCTCGCGGCAAACGCGCTGGACGCGGCAGCCGTGGCGAAAATATTCGAGGCCAAGGGCCGCCCCTCAGACAATCCGTTAATAGTGCACGTTAATAGCCAGGCAATGCTGGATGACGTTGCGAAGGACGTCCCCCCCGCCGCGCGCGCGCTGATGGACGCTTTCTGGCCGGGGCCGCTCAGCATCGTACTGCGAAAGCGAAGCTCATTGCCGTCTATCGTCACCGGCGGCCTCAGCACCGTAGCGGTGAGGATGCCGGGCAACGGCATAGCCCTGAAAATCATGGACAAAGCGGGGGTTCCGCTGGCCGCCCCCAGCGCCAACCGTTCGGGTGGCGTCAGCCCTACCCTGGCGCGGCACGCTTTCGAAGACATGTGCGGGCGCGTACCGCTTATCGTGGATGGCGGCCCGTGCGGCGTGGGAGTGGAGTCCACGGTGGTCGACGTGAGCGGCGGCGCTCCGGTTATACTCCGGCCGGGTGCGGTAAGCCCTGATATGATAGCGGGCGTGTGCGGAAGCGTGCGGCTTATCGGCGGCGTGGAGGACGAATATGCGGTCCCCCCCTCTCCCGGAATGAAGTACAGGCATTACGCGCCCTCCGCGCCGGTGCGGCTCTTTCTCGGCGAGGGGCGCGGGGCGGACGAACAAGAACTTGCTAAATAAATCAACTCAATGTATTATTTATATGTAGAAAAGGCTCTTTCGCCGGTTATACTGTGTTCGGAAGAGGATATGGCGCTGTACAGCGGCAAAAACGCGCGGTCCCTGGGCAGCGGCGGCAAGGATGCCGAAGCTTCGCTCTTCAGGCTGTTAAGGGAAGCGGACGAAGACGGCGCGGGCGTCATACTGTTCCACTACAGGCCCGAAATGGGGCTTGCGGTAAAAAACAGGATAGAAAAGGCGGCTAAGCATTTCTGGGAGGTAACATAATAGAATGAACGTCTTGTTTGTATGTACTGGAAACACTTGCAGAAGCCCTATGGCTGAAACAATCATGGAAGACGCGGTAGACCGAAGTAGCAGTCTTCACGGAAACGTGAAGACTAGATCATCTGGTACTTTTGCCTGCGAGGACGCGGAAGCGACCAACGAGGCAAGAATCGTAATGGAAGAGTTTGGCCTAAGCATAGGCAAGCACGAAGCCGAACAGTTCTCTCCCGAACTGGCGGAATGGGCGGATATCATACTCGCCATGGGCAAGGAGCAGATGGAGCAGATGGAAGTCATTGCCCCCGGCGCGCAGGACAAAATGCATACCCTTTTAGGGTACGTAAACGGCATAAGCGGCGAACCTGTGGACAATTGCTATGAAATCTACGACCCTTACGGCAAGGACATAGAAGCATACAGGAGGTGCGCCCGTGAAATAAGGGACGCGATAGACCGCCTTGTTATAATACTCGAACAGCACGAGTATTCGCATATTTGATGGCAAAAACTTAACATCGACTTCATATTCAGGGTATTATGACTGAAAACGGGCATGCGCCACCAAAAAAATCCCCATTTCTCAAATGGCTCAACATATCATTGTGCATTGCGGCCATAATAATAGTTATACTTTGGTTCGGGCGCGTCGCCGAAGTGTCTTTTGACGTGGACGCGGCCGTGCTTACGGTGGGTGAAGCATACACGCCCGCGGTCAGTGTCAAACCCGGATTCGCCATGAATAAAAAGCTTCGTTACACTTCGGACAACGATAAAGTCGCCATGGTGGACGCGGCCGGTATTGTTCGCGCCTTCGCGCCCGGGCAGGCCGTCATAAGCGCCGAATCCACGGACGGTTCAAACAAGAGCGCGCGAATGTGGGTTCAGGTGTTCGCCGAAAGCAACGATTCAATAAATATAATAGAATCCCCCGCTGACATGGAAGTGGGCGAAAGCAGGCAGCTAAGCTGCGAGATAACGCCCGAAGACGCGCAGGTAATATGGAACAGCGGCGACCCGGCAATAGCGACGGTGAACGGGAACGGCGTGGTGACCGCGCTGCGGCCGGGCAAAACAGTTGTCCGCGCATCGATAAACGATGAGGTTTTCGACGAACTCGCCGTTACTGTCCTTAAGATAACCCCTGCTATAAGCGCGAACGCCACGCCATTGCCTTCCACGGAGGAACAGGCCGGCGCAACCGCCATTAACCTCATGTTTACAGGAGACCTCCTGTGCCTTCAGGCGCAGCGCGCCGCGGCGGCCGGCAGTGAATCGGGCTTCGAAGGCAGCTTTGAGTACGTTTCGGACGCTTTTAAGGGCGCTGACTACGTTGTGGGCAGCCTTCACACCTGCGCCGCCCCATCCTTCCCCTATACAGTGGACAGCGCTGGCGCGCCCGTGTTAAACGCACCCGCGGCCTACCTCTCCGCACTGAGTTCTGTGGGGTTCAACGCGCTCATGACCGCGAACGACCACTGCTGCGACACCGGCGCGAAAGGTATAGGCGAAACCATCGTCTCGCTCGATAACAAGGGGCTTAAGCACACCGGCGTATTTGGCGCCCCCGGCGGCAAAAGATTTCTCATTGAGGATGTTAATGGAGTAAAGCTGGCGTTTTTGTCTTACAGCGAATCATTCGGCGGCAGGGACAGCCTTTTAACCGCTGCCGAACGTAGCTACATGGTAAATCCCTTCTCCAAGGAGCGCGTAACGCGGGACATAGCCTCGGCGCGCAAGGACGGTGCCGGGTTTATCATCGTATACATGCATTGGGGCAATGAGGACGACCCCGTGATAAGCCCGGCGCAAAGGGCGTCAGCCGCAACAATAGCTGACGCGGGCGCGGACCTTATAATAGGCTCCGGCCCGGCTTGCCTGCAAAGCGTGCTGCCGGTTACGGCAAAGGACGGGAAACAGGTTATGTGCGCCTACTCGCTGGGCAACTTTATCTCAAGCATGCCGCTGTCCATAAACAACGACACGGTCATACTTAACGCCACGCTCGAGATGGACGGCGGCGGCGTACACCTGTCCCGGCTTGGGTACATCCCCCTAAGGGTCGTGCCCTCTTACCAGGACTCCAGCTATGTGGCGCTGCCCGTGGGCCATTCTTCGATGGCCGCCAACAGGATCTCGGAGGCGATGGGGAGCGAACTTGAAATAATTGAATACGACGGAGGTACGGATGCTTGGCAGGCGGCGAGCTACATGACAATAGAATAAGGATGGACTGGACGCTGCTGGGCGGCATAGGCCTCATTGTGCTCGGCTACATAATGCTGCACGACGTTCTGGGCGGCACCCTTTTGGAGCACAGCCCATGGGACAGCTACACGCTCCAGGCCCTCGCCTGGCAGGACGGCAGGCTTGACCTCGGCCAGAACTATACCTGGCTGGAATTGGCAATATACCAAGGCCAATACTATGTTTCCTTTCCGCCCATACCCTCGGTAATACTCTTTCCCTTCGCACTGGTTGCGGGAGAGGAAACGCCCAACAATTTTGTAATAATGCTGCTGGCTGTTATAAGCGTTGTGCTCTGCTACCTCTGCTTCAAAAAGACCGGCTCTGCCCCCACGCACGCTATGTTTTTCGCGGTATTTTTTGTGCTGGGCAGCAACATGCTGTGGATGTCGACCATGGGCGCTGTGTGGTTTATGGCGCAGGCCGCGAACATGGTGTTTTGCTTTGGCGCTGTCCTGTGCCTGCTGTGCAATAAAAAAGGCGCTTGCCTCACGCTCATAGCTCTCGCCATAGGCTGCCGCCCCTTCTCTATCTTCTTTTTCATCGCGGTATTCGCCTGTTTTTGCGTATGGGAATCACACCTTAATCCTAAAAACAAAGCGGAAGCCGTGGGGCGCCAGTTCAAATACCTCATCGGCCCGGCCGCCATCGCCGCTTTCTACCTCTGGTACAACTACGCGCGTTTTGGTGAACCTCTTGAATTCGGGCACAACTACCTTCCCGAATTCACGGGCGAGGGCAACGCGCAGTTTTCTTTTGAATACATCCCCCGGAACATAATCAACTACTTCTTCAGAACCGTAACGATGCTGCCCGACGGCACGCTAAGCTTTCCCGCTTACGACGGCTTCATGTTCGCCCTCGCCAACCCTATATTCATACTGTGGATAGTTTACTTTGGCCTGGACATAGCGAAGAAGCGCATGAGCGTGTCCAAGCTAATCGTCACCGCCGGGTTTTTACTGAACCTGCTCGCCCTCCTGATGCACAAGACGCTGGGCGGATGGCAGTTTGGCGCGAGATACACAGTGGACCTCCTGCCCTACGTCCTCATGTACTTCATGCTGACCGGCAATATGAAAGTCAATAAGCCTATTGCTTTTCTTGGTATTTTCGCCGTGATGTTCAATTTGTACGGTACGCTTATAATGGAGTTCAAGGACGGATACAAGCTGTAAATCTGATACTGGCGGATCAAAGGGCGCTGCCCTTTGGAAACCCGCAAGGGCCGGTCGGCCCTTGACCCGGCTCACTTCGTTCGCCA